>DATIPJ010000349.1:0-5764 GCA_035472155.1 Kofleriaceae bacterium | reverse complement strand
CGCGGCGACGCAGCGCACCTCGCGCGGCTCGTGAGCCGCCTCGGCGCGACGGCCGTGCCGCTCCTCGGTCGCGAGCTACGGAGCTGTGAGCCCGTGCGGCGCGAGGCCGCGCGCGATGCGCTCGCGGCGATCGCGGCGCAGGGACCGCCTGGCCGCGCGCGGGTCACCGCCGAGCTGCATGCGATCACCGAGGGCGCCGTTGCCGACGAGGCCAAGGTCGTCGCGCTGGGCCTGCTCGCGGAGCTCGGCGAGCACGCCGATGCGCGGTTCGCCGATCCGGCGGGGATCCGGATGCGCGCGGCGGTCGCCCTCGCCGCTCAGCTCGAGACCGCGGCGGATCTCGCCGGCGCCGCGGACCTCATGGTCCACCAGCTCGAGGCCGACGACATCGTGCAGATGCTCGAGGCGATGGCCGATGCCGCGCCGCTCGCCGCGCACCGGCTCGCCGGTGAGCTGACCTTGCGCCTCGACGTCGCCAGCGACGTGCGCGATCGCATTGCGCTCGTGATCGCGGCGGTCGCGCCCCGGCTTGCCGCGACCCCCGTCGGGCCAGCCTCCGCTCGGAAGACGCTGTCCGCGCCGACCGTGGTCGTGCTCGTCGACGCTGCGGCGCGGCTGGTGGTGATCGCGAGCCGCCGGATCGCCCGCGAGCGGCGCTGGCGCCGCTGGGCCGTGCTGATCGGCGCCGCGGGACGGATCGACGACTGCCTGCACGAGGATGACGCCGGCGACGAGGATGCCTCGTCGCTGATCGGCCGGCTGTGCGCCGAGGGCTATCGCATCGCGAGCACCGATCCGGAGCGCGCCCACGAGGTGGTCGCCGCCGCCGCGCGGCGGACCGCCGAGTCGACCCACGCGCTGCCCTCGGCGTACTACCTCGGCCGCGACCTGCTCGACCTCGCCGATGCGCACTGGTCGCGCGACACGCTCGGTGAGCGCCACGGCGATCCGGCATCGGCCGCGCTGCCCCGCGCCATCGAGCTGCTCGCCGCCGGGGACCACGCGCGCGCGCTGCCGCTGCTCGAGCGCTGCGATCCGGACCACCCCGACGCTGCCGCTGCGCTCGCCGCCGCGCTGATCACCCAAGGTCGCCCGGGCGCGGCGCTGCTGGCGCTCGATCGCGCGCTCGCCGTCGAGCCCGAGTGGCCGCTGCACCACTGGAACCTCGCCGCCGCGCTCCATGCGCTGGGCGACATGCGCAGCACGTACCACGCGCTGCGCCGGTTCGTCGCGACCAGCGCCGCGCCGAGCGGCCTCGCCGCCGACCCCGATCAGCCCGGTCGCATCGCCTCCGCCGAGCGCATGATCGCCGAGCTCGAGCGCGCCGCGCGGTTGAGCGGCAGCTCGCTCGGCAGCCGCCCGCTCCGCCGCCGCCGCTCGCCCCGCTCGACGAGAAAACGCCGGTCTACTTCTTGACCGCGAGCGTGTAGCTCAGCTTGATGCGCGTGTTGCCGGGCATCCCGCGGCGCGGCAGCTTCCACTGCTTGGCGTGCTCGGCAACGCAGCCGGCGACCGCCGACAGCCCCGCGGCGCCGGCCTTGGGCTCGGTCGACGCGCCCTTGATCACGCCCGTCGCGTCGGACTCGAGCATCACGGTGATCGTGCCGCCCAGCTTGGGGTTGGCGCCGAGCACGGCCTCGTAGCAGCCGTCCACCTCGGGGTTGTGGCGGTGGAACAGGGCGTCGAGTGCGCCCTTGTCGTGTGTGCCGGTGCCGACCTTGATGTTCTTGAACGTGGTCTCGAGGACCTTGGCGTCCTTCTGCGCCTGCGTCTTGCTCGCCGCGTCGCCGAGCAGCGGGATGGTCAGCGCGTACAGATCGCGCGCCGGCTCGTAGTAGCGCTTGTCGTTGGCCGTGGCGTAGAGGATGTGGAACAGCCGGCCCATCAGGTAGACGCGGTTGATCGTGTCGAGCTTGTCCTTGTCGGCGCACTTGGCGCCGCACGCCTGCAGCGACTCGACCGCCTGCTTGGCGTAACCGGCGGCGACGTCGGGCGTGTCGAGCGGCACGGTGAAGTCGGCCTGCTCGTAGCGGATCACCGGGCGATCGTTGGGCGGCACCGCATCGCCGGCGACCTCGACCGCCTTGGTCAGCGCGTTGACGCCGTCGGACCACCGACCCACCGCGCCGTAACCCGCGAGCGCGAGCTTGGCGATCAGCTCGTACTGCAGCGGCTTGGTCCGCGTGTTCCGCTCTTCGTTCGACAGCTTGACCTTGGCGCTCAGCTCGTACTGCTCGACGCGGGCCTTCGCCAGCGCGTTGGCCATCGCGACCGCCTGATCGAGCGTGATGCTCGCGCGCGCCGCGAACTGCATCACTTCCTGCTCGAGCTCGTCGCGCTTGGGGTTCGAGCCCCAGCCCTTGGCCGCCACGCTGATCAACTGCCACGCACCGGCCGGATCGCCGTTGCGCCACTTGGCCCACGCGATCACGTACGCCAGCTCGGGCTGCTTGTCGTCGGGCTTCTCGCTGCCGACCGCGGCGAGCGCCTCGGCGTTCTTGAACTGCTTGAGCAGCGCGAAGCTGAGCCACGCGCGGTTGTACGGGTTGTCCTTGCTCTTGGGGTCCTTGTCGATCAGCGTCTGCCACGCCTTCTCGGCGGCCGGGTAATCCTCGAGCAACAGCTCGTAGCTGCCGAGCAGACGCAGCGTGATCTCGTCGACGTTCTTGTCGCCCGCCTGCTGCGCGACGTCGCGCAGGGCCTGGCGCGCGTCGCCGAGCAGCTGCTTCTCGTTGGCCTTGTTGTTCTTGGAGTCGAGGTACAGCATCGTCGCGAGCACCGCGGCCTGCGCCTGCTTCTGGACCGGGTCCTTGGTGCCCTGGACCGCCGCGCGTTGCTTCTCGACGGTGGTCTTCTTCTTCGCCTCGACGAGCGGCATGCCCGGCTGGCCGAGCGCCTCGGGCTCGGCCACGGTCCCCTTGATCTCGATCGCCGGAATCTCCACCGAAACATCGCCCGACGCCGACGCCTTCACGGGAGGCGCAGACGGACCGGGTGGCGGTTTGACGGCTTCTTCCTGTGGTGCAGCGCACGCCGCGGCCGTTACCAACAGGACCAACAAGATCTTCATGCGCGAGGTGTACAACACATCCCCGCACGGCCGCCACGCGACACGCGTGATATGGTCGGCGCAGGCGTGCGGTACCTGCCCAGGCTCGCAGTCGCGATCAGCTTCGGCCTTGCTCTGGCCGCCGGCTCCGGGTGCGTCGTGGTCCGCGCCCACCAGCGCGGTCACCTCGCCAAGCGCCCGATGGTCGACGATCGCGCCAGCGGCGAAGAGCGGTTCGGTGGCCACGAGCGCGGGTCCCGGGAGGGCGCCGAAGGCGGCGCCGGGCAACCAGGTGGCGGATGCGGCTGCAACTGACACTCGCGGCGATGGTCCTCGTCTCGGCCGCGGCTTCGGGTCGCGCGCGCGCCGACGGCACCCTCGCCATGCGCGGGGTGTACTACAAGGAGCGTGCGACACGGGTGATGCAGCCGATGCTCGACGCGATGTTCGACGCCGGGCTGCACGGCGTGGCCACCGGGCATTTCCTGGTCGATGCGATCACGTCGGCCTCGGCGTCGTCGGGAGCGGCCAATGCAGCGGCATTCACCGAGCGCCGCTACGAAGCGGGCCTGGGGTACAGCCACGAGCTCGGCGCGCTGACGCTCGGCATCGACGGCAAGTTCTCGACCGAATCGGACTACGTCTCGCGTTACGTCGCCGTGCGCAGCCAGTTCGAGCTCGGCCAGAAGAACACCACGCTCGGGCTCGGCGGCGGCGCCAGCTTCGATACCGTGAGCGCGGCGGCTTCGCAGGGTCCGCTCCAGATCACGCTGCGCTGTGACGCGATGCATCCGAGCGAGACCGATTGCCCGCTGCGCGTGTATTCGGTGTACGGCTCGGTAAGCCAGATCGTCAGCCAGAACGCCGTGGTCGGCGTATCGGTGGACGTCTCGGCGCTGCGCGGCTATCAGTCCAACCCGTATCGCCAGGCGATCGTCGGCGAGACCTTGGTCGCCGAGCGCCACCCGACATCGCGCACGCGCGAAGCGTTCGCTGCAACCGCGCGCTACTACGTGGCAGAGTCCGGCACGACGCTGATCGGCGCCTATCGCTACTATCGGGACGACTGGGACGTCCACGCCCATACGCCCGAGCTGCGCGTGGTGCAGGAGATCGGGTTCGACGCCGACGCCTCGCTGCGCTATCGCTACTACACACAGGACGGCGCGTACTTCTACAAGACGCGCTATCCACCCGACGATGCCGCGATGACGCAGTTCGTATCCGATGACGTCAAGCTGTCCGATTTCACCGGGCACACGATCGAAGCCAAGCTCGGCGTGCTCGGCGACGCGTTCCACTTGCCCGGCCTGTGGGCGGGCGCGCGGTTAGAGACCATCGTCGAGTACATCGTCCAACACAATCGCTTCGGCAACGCGGTGGTCGCCCATGTCGCGCTTACGCTTCCGTTCAGCTACTAGCCTCGCGCTCCTCGCGGCTCCAGGGTTGCTTGCCGTCGGCTGCGGCGGCGACGACAGCTGCGGCCCCGGCAGCGCACCGGCCGCGGGCCTCATCGCCAGCGGCGACGCCGTGACCCTGACTTTCGGCGAGCTCACGGCCGGGCTCAACAACGACTGCCCGGTGAGCGGCGCGCCGGCCGGCGTGGTCAGCATGACGATCTTCGGGATGCAGACCGACGGCACCGGCGGGCTCGCGCTGTGCGTGTCACGGCCCGATCTGCTCGCCGGCGGATCGCAGGCGCTCGGGCCCGACGCCGCGGGTAGCGAGATCCGCGTGATCAATCTCCAGGGCGCTGCCCAGAGCTGCACGTTCAAGATCGATCCCGGCAAGGCGATCACCGGAACGGCGACCTCGAAGGGAATGTGCGGCAACGGCAGCGACCCCGCTGGCTTCGCGCTCACGCTCGACGGCGCGCTCGCGCTGACGCGGACCTGCGGCAGCACGGTCGACTCGGTCCAGGTCACGCTGCACGGCACGGTCGCGGTCGCCGCCAACGCGAACTGACCGCGAGCCGCGCCGAGCCGGCGCTACCAGTGCAGGCTGCGCGTGCGCGCGACGATCGGCGCGAGCACCTCGCGCGCGGTCGAGCGCAGGAGGTCAGACTCGCCGACGACGCCGGCGACCGCCGGGCCGAACGTGTAGTAGGCCTCGACCGCAAGCTCGCCGAGCACGCTGCGCCGCAGCAGCAGGTCGCGGAACCGGCGCAGCATCTCGACGTCGTTGGCCATCAGCGAGCCGTACGCCGCCGTCGCGACGAAGCACGCGTCGACCGAGCCGACCGGCCGCGGCGCGGTGGTGAACGTCGCGGTCGTGATCCGGCTGATGTTGTGGCAGTTGTCGAACGCGCGGACCGCGACGGTGTAATCCGTCTCGGGCAAGAGGTTCTTGACCGTGATCGCCTGGGACTGCCCGGAGCCGACGATGTCGCCGGCGAACTGCAGCTCGTTCGCGCTGTCGAAGTCGGCGTCGGTGAGGCCGGCGTCGCCGACCTTGTAGTGGACCTCGTAGCCCGCCACCGTGCCGTTCATGTCATCGTCGCCCGGGGCGACAAAGGTCAGCGTGGCGGTGCTCGACTGCGCGTCGGTGATCACCATGTTGCCGGGCGCGGCGGGCGACACCATGTCCTGCTCCGAGCGCGCGTTGACCCGGAGGCGGAACAGCTGGCCGTCCTTGCTCGTGAGGAGCAGCCGGCCTGCGCCGGTGTTCGGCACGTCGGTGGTGATCTTCGTCGGATCAGGGGGCCGGATCTTGCCG
>DATIPJ010000348.1:0-1749 GCA_035472155.1 Kofleriaceae bacterium | reverse complement strand
TGACCTGGGTGGTACGCACGACCCAGATCGCCGAGGCGCTCCTCGCATCGCGCCGGCCGCTCGGGGCGATCGAGCCGATGACGCGCGGCGATCTCAGGTGGCTGCTGACGTTCCCCAACGATGGCACGCTCGTCGATGGCGGCATGTTCCCCTCCGTCATCCAGTGGCCCGCTGGCCCGCACCCCGCGAACCGCCTGCGCGACCTCGGCTGCACGCTCGAGCGGTTCGAGGCGCTGCATCCCGACCCGGCCGCCTACCGCAGCGACCTGGCCTCGATCGGCGCGGACCGCCACATCGCGATCACCCAGGCTCCGCCCGGAGCCCCTGCGGCGCTCGTCGCGCACATCCGCACGCCCCACGGCCTCCGCGTCCTCCGCTGACCGCCGGGTTCGCGGCACCGGCGGTGCGCAAGCTCGTCGATGCGCTCCGCGCGCCGCGGCTTACTTGGTGAGCTCGCACTCGCCGAGCACGCTGCCCGGCTTGAGCGTCTCGGAGAGGTGGGCGCGGCGGTCTTCGCAATGCGTCGGCTCGATCGCACATTCGTTCACCACGGCCCCCGGGATCCGCAGGCCGTGGTTCACGTACCGGAAACAGTACGCCGTGTCCTCGGGCGTGCACGAGCCGGCGCGGCGCTGCGGCGGCTTCCGGTGGCTCTCGCAGTCGACGACCGCGCGCTCGCAGTTGCTCGCGTAGCCATCCTCCGAACGCACGCACCACCAGCGCACATGCGCTGATTCCGGCCCGGCGCCCGGCGGACCTTGCGGGGCGGGCTGTGGCTGGCATCCGCCGCTCACGATCAACAGCACCATCCATCGCTTCATCATCCGGCGACGATACCGCGGCCGCCCGGCCGTTCTACATGGGTTTCCGCCACTGGCATCGTGTCATCGCAGAGCGACCGCACAGACGTGCAGGCATGCCGGGCCGGCAATACCTGCAAAGCACTTGCAGGCTCTGCCAGCTCTGCTCGTCACATGACACGCACGGCCGCGTTGTAGAGACAGCACCTCGCATGCGACGTGGACGGCCGCTCGTCGAGCGAATCCATGCTCGGCGAGAGGCGTGTGGCGAGGAGCGACGCATGGTGAGCGATGCGCCGATGGCGTTGCACGGTCGGCGTCGGTGCGTGGTTCGCATCGGTGCCTGAGCCGCGTCGGTGTCTGAGCCGCGTCGGCGCGTAGCGCGCGTGCGAGGACCGCGTCGCCGTCTTGACCGTGGTGCTGCGAGGACGAATGGCGTGTGAGGCGCATCGGCGCGTGCCAGCTTCCGTGCGAGGATCGCGGCGGGGGTCGAACGCGGTGTTCGTCGGACCGTGGTCCCTGTCGCCGGCGTGCGATTTCGCGCGGCGTGCGCACGCCGTGCGGGTTCGCCACGATGGGGGCAACCACCGACGGTCGTGCCGCGCGACGCGCCAGCCAGCGCCGGTTGGAGATCACTTGGCATCAGCGTGGCTCGATTCAGCGCACGCACTTTGCTAAAACCGGCTCCTGTGGTTGTTGCGGTTCCTTCGTTGCTGTCCACGTTGCGCGCGCGCACGGCGGCGGCACATGCACGGCTGGATGACGGCCTCGCGCGCGCCGGCGGGCTCGACGCAGACCGGTATCCGGAGCTCTTGCGCGCGTCGCTCGCGGTCGTTGGGCCGCTCGAGCCTGCGCTCGCCCGCTGGCTGCCTGCGGTGGCGCTCCCGAGCCGGGTCGCCGCGCTGCGGGCCGATCTGACGGCTCTTGCCGGCGGCGAGGCCATCGGTGC
>DATIPJ010000347.1:0-2930 GCA_035472155.1 Kofleriaceae bacterium | reverse complement strand
GATTGCGGATCGGCCGCGTGGTGTCGCTGGTGACCGGCTTGGCCTGATCGAGCTTGCCGACAGGGGCGACCCAGACATTGAGCACGCCATCCTTCGGCGCGCGCCATGCCAGCTGCTTGCCATCCGGGCTGATGTCGACGCCGAGCCGCTCCGGGTTGCCGAACAACACGTCGCGCGGGATCAGGTCATTCCTCGGGTGCCCCGCCGGCACGGGCGGTGGTGGCGCCGGAGCCGGCGGCGGCGGCTCCGCCACCGGGCCACCGGCCTGCGGCAGCGTGGGCACCTGCGGCGCAGGCTTGTTGTCACCACAGGCACACAACGCGACGGCGACCAGGAGCGTTCTCGTCATACGCCGCGGCGTACCACAACTCCGCGCCGCTACGTACCTCCGCAGGAGCAAGCGCCGCGTGAGGCAGCCGGGGGCTCAGAACTGCTGCGACATCCGCGCGTAGAAGAACCGGCCCTTGAAGTCGTAGGCGGTCGGGTCGTAGTCGCCGAACACCGAGCCGTAGATCGCCGGAGGATCGCGGTCGAGGAGGTTATTGACGCCGACGGTGAGCGACGTGGTGCCCGCACGGCTCTTGACCGAGTAGCTGCCGAACACGTCGAGCTTGAACCACGAGCCGACCTGGCGCGCCGGCAAGCCGGCGTTGCAGTTGTTCTGCTCGCACTCGTGGAACGAGCCGATGTAGCGGAGGGTGGCGCCGCCGCCGACGCCGAGCGGGTGTTGCCAGAGCGACGACAAGCTGGCGCGGACGCGCGGGCGCGCGCCCAGGTCGTTGTTGTTGAGCGCGTCGATGACCTGGAACGTGTTGTCGATCTTGGCCTTGAGGAGGTATTGCGATTCGAGCTGCTCGCGGAACCGGCCGATGCCGGGGAGCTTGTGGTCGTAGGCGACCGAGATGTCGATGCCCGCGCCGTCGACGCCGCCGACATTCTTGCTCGGGATGTCGATGTAATCGATCGCGTACCCGAGCAGCGGATTGCGGTAGATCTGGCCGCAGCTGCCCTCGTCGTGCCGGAGATAGCAGTTGCCGAGGACGACGCTGGGGGTGAGGACCTGGATCGTCTTGGCGATCTTGGTCTGGAAGTAGTCGAAGGTGACGGCCAGGCCCTTGGCCTGCGGCGGTTCGACGACGATGCCGGCGGTGAGCACGCGCGCAGTCTCGGGCTTGAGATCGCGATTGCCCTCGACCTGAACGCGGGTGAGCCCGGCGCCGAACGCAGCGGTCGCGGGCACACCGCGGTTGGCGCACTCGGCGGCGACGTTGGGGTCGAGCGTGATGGGCACGCCGAGCGGCCGCGTGTCGCAGGGGTCGACGACCGGCGCCGGCGACTGGGTCGCACCCTGGTAGAGCTCGCTGACCGAGGGCGCGCGGAACGACGTCGAGTAGGTGCCGCGGAGGGCGATACCGTTGATCGGGCGGTAGAGGCCGCCCGCCTTCCAGGTGACGCCGCTGCCGAAGGTGTTGTAGCGGAACGCGCGCGCGGCGAGGTTGAGCTCGACCCATTCGGCGAGGGGCTTGCCGCTGACCGGCACGAGCGAGAGCTCGCCGAAAGCCTCGGCGACGTTGTACGAGCCCTTGGTGGGGGCGACGGCGGAGCCGGTGGTGTCGCCGGTGGCTGCGAGCGGATCGGGCGTGGTGGCGCCCGACTCGGCGCGGAAGTCGCCGCCGAGCGCGAGCGAGAGGTCGCCGTTGTTCGGCAGCTTGGCGAGCTGGCCGTGGGTCTGCGCGAGCAGGGTCTGCTGCTGGTTGAAGCCGCTGCGCACGCCGGTGAAGGTGACGTAGGCGGCCGCGGCGGGATCGATCGAGCCCGAGGGCCCCAGGACGTTCATCGGCACGCAGCCGGCGATGGGCTTGGCCGGCGTGCCGCAGGTCGGGACGCCCGTCGCGCTCATGAAGCTCGGGCCGACCGCGGCGGCCAGGCGGCTGCGGATCACGTTGCCGGTGCTGACCGCGTCGGCCTCGCTGCGGCCGAAGTTATAGGACAGCTCCCACTTGAAGCGCTTGAGCAGCCCGACCTCCTCGGGGAGCGTGCCCTGCAGGCCGCCGACGATGCGGAACGCCTGCACGTTCTGCTCGCTGCGCCGCGGGCCGAGCTCGTCGAGCCGGCGCTGATAGCCGAGCACCGTGCCGCCGAGCGGGTTGTACATGCTGTCCTTGGAGATCGGCGCGGAGTTGCTGAACGAGTCGGCCGCGAGCTGCTGCGCGCTCTTGCGATTGGCGTAGCTGCCCTCGAAGAACGCGGAGGTGTGCGAGACCAGCTTGTAGGTGCCCGTGGTGTAGAGGTAGTAGCGACTCGCCGGCGTGTAGAGATAGCTATCGGGCTGCGGATTGTAGAGGTCGTCGGGCGCGACGAACGGGCGATAGCCGCCGGCGGTGTTGTGCGTGCAGTACTGCACGCCGGTGCCGCACAGGTCCATGGTATCGGGCCGGCCGTCGCCGTCGATGTCGATCGCGCTGGCGTTGACGCGGCCGCCCGGCACGACCGTCGAGCCGCCCGGGATCACGGTGCGGTTGGCGTAGTCGTAGGTCAGGTCGTTGGCCGAGAACGAGCGGTCGCCCGCGAACACCGGTAGCTGGCGCTGCAAGCCGGCCGCGAACATGATGTTGCCCTTCCTGGAGTCGGAGGTGTGCCCGGTGACGAAGCTCCCCTCGTAGGACAGGCCGTCGCCGCGCTGGGTGCCGCCGGTGTAGACCGAGACCTCGCTGCGATCGAAGTCGGTGCGCGTGATGATGTTGACCACGCCGCCGATCGCGTCCGACCCGTAGATCGCCGACGCGCCGTCCTTGAGGATCTCGACGCGCTCGACCATCGCGAGCGGGATCATGTTGAGGTCGACCGAGGCGTTGGCGCCGTTCCCGCTGGGCACCACGCGCCGGCCGTTGAGCAGGATCAGCGTGCGCGCGCTGGTGAGGCCGCGGACG
>DATIPJ010000346.1:0-15832 GCA_035472155.1 Kofleriaceae bacterium | reverse complement strand
GATGCGGTCCTCCGCCGACTGGCCCGCGACCAGTGGGTCCGGCTGCACGGCACGCCGCGCGTGACGGTGCTGGTCGGCGGCGAGCGCGGGCGCGAGATCTGGGTGCAGTGGACCGCGCTGTCGGGCCGGGATGGGCCGCTGCTGGTGGGCGCGTTCGACGAGCGGATCCGCGAGGCGGTGGCGCACGCGCTGCGCGAGCCGGGGCAGCCGATCGCGGTGCTGGTCGCGGCGGAGGCGGCGGCGCAGTGGCGCGCAGGGCGAGCGGACCGGCTCGCGGCGATGGTGGACGAGGGGTGGATCGCCGTGCCCGAGCCGCCGCCCGAGGTGGGCGGCGAGCAGCGCGATCGGCCGGCGCGGCTCGACGCGCGCAGCGCCGCGGAGGCGACGCTGTTCGAGGCGCTCGAGGCCACGCCGGCGACGGCGGGTCGGTTCCTGCTCAACGAGTCGCTGTCGGTGCGGTTCGGGCCGCAGGCCGCGGAGATCGACCTGCTGTCGCGCGGCGACCGGATCGCGATCGAGATCGATGGCGTGCATCACTTCGCCGATCCGGACCGCTACCGGCGCGACCGCCGCAAGGACCTGTTGCTGCAGACGCACGGATTCGTGGTGGTGCGCTTGCTCGCCGAGGACGTGATGCGCGATGTTCGGACTTCGGTGACTGCGGTGTGTCATGCGCTCGCGTATCGCCTCGAGGAGCGCGCGCGATGACGCCGGGAGCGAGCCGGGCGCGCCTCGAGGCGCTCGTGGTGGGCCGCGCGGCCACGACGAGGAGCGCGCTGTCGCTGCTCGAGCTGGTGCAGCCGCTCGACCGGTTCGCGCCGCCCGAGCTGACGCAGGGCGCGTGGCGCGGCCGGCTCGGCGAGGTCGCGGGCGAGCTGCGCGCGCAGGGCGTGCTCGAGGCGGGGCACCGGCTGCGCGACGCCGACGAGCTGGCGCGGCGGATCGGCGGGCATGGGGCGCGGACGTGGCCGCAGCTGGCCGAGCGCGTGCTGCCCGCGCTGGCGCTCGGGATCGCCGCCGCCGATAGCAAGCAGCAGGCGCGGCTCGCCGGGCGCGATGCCTGGGCGGCCGCCATCGTCGGACGCAGCCTCGGGGTGTGGGTCGAGGGGGCGCCGCCGTCGCTGCCGGCGATGTGCGACGCGCTGACCTGGCGCGAGCTCGGCCTGCCGGGCAAGCCCAAGCGCTGCCCGCCGGAGATCCGCGCGCTGTTCGTGCAGCGCCGGCTCGCGAGCGACCCCGGGCCGCCCGAGCGCCTGGTGCGCGTGCTCGCCGCCCGCGAGGTCGGTGCGCCGCGACCCGAGCTGCGCGCGCTGCGCGATGCGCTCGTGCGGTGCTGGCTCGCCGAGCGAGCGCTCGGTGCGCCTGCCGCGACCACCGGCCTGTCGCGATCGTTTGTCGACGCGGTGCTCGCCGCCGCGGGGGTCGCGCGCGAGGGTCGCTTTGGCGACCGCAAGATCTTCGTGTCCGCAGTCTGGGACCAGCTGCGTACCGACCCGCCGTGGGCCGCGCTCGCGCTCGACGACTTCAAGGCGCGGCTGGTCGCGGCGCACCGCGCGGGCGAGCTGACGCTGGCGCGCGCGGACCTGGTCGCGGCGATGGATCCGGCGCTGGTCGCGGCGTCGGAGATCGCGGCCGATGGCGCGAGCTTTCACTTCCTCGTCAAGGAGCCTTCGTGACGCAGCTGTCGACCCTCGATCGAGCCGAGCTCACGGCATGGCTCACGCGCGTGACGCAGACGATCGACCGCAGCCTGCGCGAGCCGTGGCGCGGCGAGGCGCTGCTCCAGCTGCGCCATGGGCTCGACGGCGCGACCGCCGCGGTGCCGGTGCTCGCCCAGCTCGCGCTGCTCGACGACTGCCTGCGCGTGGCGCACCTGGCGATCTCGGCCGACGGGCAGATCGATCGCGACGAGCTGGCGCGCGTGACCGACCTCATCCAGCTGGCGGCGCCCAAGTACTTTGCCGTGCTGCCGCGCTACGAGTCGTTCGATGAGGGCGCGCCGACGCCCGAGGAGGTCGAGCGGTTCTTCGTCGCGCACCGCGACGACACCGGCTCGTTCGGGTACGCCAGCGAATCGACCTGGCGCGGGCTGCACCTGGCCCGCCTCGTCGAGCGCCGCACGCGCAACGCCGCGCCGCTGCGCGAGCTAGAGCGCATGCTGGTGCGCATCATGGACGAGGTGTTCGCCGGTCGCGCCAGCGCGGTCGAGCGCGATGCGCGCCGCAAGCTGCGCGATCTGTTCGAGCCACCGCCGTCGCTGGCGATCGATCCGCGCGACACCGCGTTCTGCCGCGCCGACGGGCCGGAGGTGTTCTCGTCGGTCGCACACGGCTCGCAGATCCACGAGCGCGATCCGTTCGACGTCGAGTCGATCCACGCCGGCGCGCGCGAAGTCTTCCATCGCCAGGTCGTGCGCGCGACCACGCCCGAGCAGCACCAGTACGGCCACGGCCGCACGCTGCTCGTGCTCGGCGACTCGGGCAGCGGCAAGACGCACCTGTTGCGCGCGCTGCGCCACCAGGTCCATTCGCAGCGCCTCGGCTACGTCGGCTACATGCAGATGACGTCGGAGGTCGGCGACTACGCGCGCTACGTGCTGCGCAACCTGATCGACTCGCTCGAGCGGCCCTACGACGCGCCGGCGTTCGCCGAGTCGGGCCTTCTGTACCTCTCCGACGGGCTCGCCGAGGGCCGCGGCAACATCCCGCCCGAGGACCTCGAGCGGCTGCGCACGGCGGTGCTCAGCGACGAGGAGCTCGATGCCCTGGTCGGCCAGATGATCGATCGCATCCTGCGCGCCGACGGCCTGGGCCACCTCGAGTCCGACCTGATCCACGCGCTGCTGCTCCTCCAGCGCCGCGACGCCGCGATCCAGCGCCGCGTGGTGCGCTTCCTGCGCTGCGAGGGGCTGTCGGCCTACGAGCAGCGCCTGCTCGGCGGGCTCGCGCCGCGCGATCAGCCCGAGGATCCGATGCGCACGATCCAGCAGCTGGGCTCGATCGCCTACGAGCTGCAGCTCGCGTCGCTCGTGCTGCTGGTCGACCAGATCGAGGACACCGTCCCCGACGGCAGGACCGTGACGCGGCTGCAGCAGGCGATCGACGTCCTGCGCGGGGTCGCGGACGCGGTGCCCTCGATCGTCGTCGTGATCTCGTGCCTCGATGACGTCTACACCGCGCTGCGCGACCTGCTATCGCGCTCGGTCGTCGATCGGCTCGAGCGCGATCCGGCGCCGATCCGGCTCGCCAGCCAGCGCCAGCGCGAGGACATCGAAGCGATGCTCGCGCGCCGCCTCGACTACCTCTACTCGTCGTTCGACGTCGCGCCGCAGGACGACGACCCGCTGTACCCGTTCAAGCCGAGCCAGGTCGAGGCGGTTACGCTGTTCCGCGCGCGCGACGCGATCGCGAAGTTTCGCGAGTACCACGAGGCGTGCATCACCGCCGGCATGGTCACCTCGCCGACCGGCGAGCACCGGATCCCGCAGCCCCCACCGCCGGTCCCGATGCCCGACCTCGACCGCGCGTGGAACGATGCGCTGGTCGCCGGCGGCAACATCCCCGAGGACGACGGCGGCGTGCTCGCGCTGATCGGCGATGCGATCCGCGGCGCGGCCGACGAGCTCGGCATCGAGCTCACGGTGCGTCCGGCGCGCGGACGCCAGCTCGTGGTCGACATCAAGCGCGGCGCACAGCGCGTGCTCGAGGTCTGCAACAGCGGCGCGCAGGGCGGCCACCTGGGCAACCAGCTCGACAACCTGCGCGCGCTCATCCCGACCGGTGTGGTGCCGTTCGCGCTCCGCAACTCCGATTTCCAGTTCAAGGCCAAGTCGAAGATCTCCAAGCAGGTGGGCGAGTTCCTCGCCGCGGGAGGGCGCACGGTGGTGCTCGAGGAGCGCCAGCTGCGCGCGGTTCACGCCTCGCGCATCGTCGCCGAGAGCCACCCGCAGGCGTTCGACGCCTGGAGCCGCGACAACCGCCCGCTCGCCCACCTGGCGTTCGTCCGCACGATCCTCGAGCTCGATCGCCTGCCGCGCCAGCCGTCGCTCACCGACACCCAGCCGCTGCCGATCCTGGAGCGCCGCCCGGCGCAGCCGAGCACGCCGCCGACCGGCACGACCGCGGTCTCGCGCAGCACGCAGCCCACCGGCTCGCAGCCGATCGCCTTCGACCCGATGCGGGTGCGGCTCGGCGAGACCACCACCATGCGCAAGGAGCCGGTGCTGCTCGGGCTCGACCAGCTCACCACCCACCTCGCCGTGCTCGGCGCGACCGGCAGCGGCAAGACCACCGCGGCGCTCGCGATCGTCGAGCAGCTGCTCGAGCGCGACGTCCCGGTGTTGCTCGTCGATCGCAAGGGCGACCTCGCGCGCTACGCAAGCACCGCGTGGTGGACCGACGCCACCGCCGAGCACGCCGAGCGCCGCGCCGCGCTGCGCGACCGGATCGCCATCGACCTCTACACGCCGGGCAACTCCGCCGGCCGCCCGCTGCGCCTGCCGGTCATCCCGCAGCTCGCCGACGCCACCACGCAGGAGCGCGATCAGCTCTCCAAGTTCGCCGCCGCCGGCCTCGCCGCGATGATGGGCTACGGCACCGGCACGACGCACCGCCACAAGCAATCGGTCCTGCAGTGCGCGATCCAGCTCCACGCCGAGGATCGCGAGGTCACCATCGACCTCTTGCGCGAGACGATCAACCAGCCCGACCCCGAGCTGCTCACCCGCGTCGGGCCGCTCCAGCGCTTCTTCGCGCCGCTGTCCGAGGACCTCCAGACGCTCGAGATCCAGCGCGGCTCTCTGCTCACCGGCGACGGCGAGCCGCTCGATGCCGCGGCGCTGCTGCCGCCGAACGGCACGCGCCCCAAGCTGTCCATCCTCAACACCTCGGCGCTCACCGAGGTCCCGGTCCTCCAGTTCTGGATCTCGCGGCTGCTCGTCGAGCTCGGCCGGCTCGCGCGCAAGCGCCCGAGCAAGACCCTGCAGGGCGTGGTGTTCTTCGACGAGGCCGACGCCTACATCCCCGCGACCTCCAACCCGCCCACCAAGGAGCCGATGTTCGAGCTGCTGCGCCGCGCGCGCTCCGAGGGCCTGGGCGTGATGCTCGCGACCCAGGCCCCGGGCGACATCGACTACAAGGCGCGCGACAACATCGGCACCTGGCTGGTCGGCAAGGTCACCCAGGAGCGCGCCCTCGAGAAGATGCGCAACCTCCTCGCGACCTATCCCAACGTCGCCTCGCGCCTCGCCACGCAGCCCACCGGCCACTTCTTCGTCCTGGGCACGGGGGTCAAGGAGATCCGCTCCGAGCGCTCCATGATGGTCACCGAGCAGCTCTCCGATCACGACATCGCCGACCTCGCGCGCGCCACGCGCCCTGCCTGAGCCAAGCCGAGGAAGATCACGATCGCATCGTCGATCCTGAACCGTTCAGTGAGCGGTTCAGAAAGACGGTGCTGCGGCGCGGTCGGCGGCATCCGGTTGCGCGATTGCTCATGTTACTGTGGGCGTATGAAGCGATTCACGGTTCTCTTCGTGCTCGCGCTGGCGGGTACGGCAGCGGCAAATGCCTATCTCGATAACAACAAGACGGTGACGCACGATTGCGCCAAGGATCCCGAGGCGGCGGTCGAGGGCAACGCGAACACGATCACGTTCACGGGGACGTGCGAGCGGATCTCGGCCGACGGGAACGAGAACAAGCTCAAGATCGAGGCGGTCAAGGTGCTCGACCTGCGCGGCAACAAGAACACCGTGGTGGTCGGCGCAGTGGATGCCATCCATGCGAGTGGCAACGACAACAAGGCGACCTGGACCAAGGGGATCTCGGGCAAGGCGCCCAAGGTCGCGAGCCCGGGCAGCCGCAACAAGATCGGCAGTGCGAAGTAGGGCTCAGAGCGAAAGATCGGTGAGCAGATCGATCACGTTCTTGCGGCCGAGGTGGGTCGCCCAGCCGAGCGCGGTGGACTGGAAGCGCACGTCCTTGATCGAGCCATCGGCCCCGCGCTCGAGGAGCAGCTCGACGACCGCGCGATGACCCTGGCCGGCGGCGGCGTGGAGCGCGGTCGCGGTCCAGTGGCTGCCGGGCGGTGTCGCGTCGATGTTGGTGCCGCGGTCGAGGAGGAGGCGCACCACGTCGGTGCGGCCGCACAGACTGGCGAACACCAGCGCCTGCTCGGCGAGGACGGCGCGATCGTCGTCGAGCGGGAACGTCGGGCACGGGTGCTCGGCGAGCGCCGGGTCGCGATCGAGCCAGCGCTCGACCCATGCGAGCTGTCCGCCGCTGGCGGCGAACACGACGTTGTCGGTGCTGGCGCCGCGGGCGATCAGCGCGTCCACGCATTCGATGCGGCCGAACAGGAGCGCCGCCGAGAGCGGCAGCCGGTCGCCGTTCAGGCCGTCGACCGCGGCGCCGGCGTCGCACAGCACGTGCACGAGCTTGGCCGACACGCCGGCCTTGGCCGGGTGGATCGACGACACGAGGAGCGACAGCGTGGTCGAATAGCGTCCCTCATAGGCATTGCACTGTGCATCGACGCTGGCCCCGGCCTCGAGCAGGACGCGCGCGATGTCATCGCCGTTGGCGACCGGGCGCTGCAGCGGATCCTCGATGCCATTGGCCGCGACGTAGTGGAGCAAGGTCGAGTGATGGCTCGACGCGGACCGTGCGTGGATGAGCTCGGGCGCGGCGGCGAGCTCGGCGCGGAGCGCGGCGACATCACCGGTGATGATGGCCCGGACCGCGCGGCCAAATGCCGGGGCCTCGCCGGCCAAAATTTCATCGATACCGACCATGGCTCAATGGCGCGTATCGAAGAGATCGTCGGACTTCTTGGGCTTGGGCTTGCTCTTGGCGTCGGCCGGCTTGGCCCCGGACTTGGTATCCTTGGCCTCGGTGGGCTTGGCCTCGGTCGGCTTGGCCTCGGTCGGCTTCGCTTCGGGAGGCTTGCTCTCGTCGGGCTTGGTCGTCGCCTCGGTGGGCTTCGCTTCGGAAGGCTTGCTCTCGTCGGGCTTGGCCGTTGCTTCGATGGCCTTCGCTTCGGGAGGCTTGTTCTCGTCGGGCTTGGCCGTTGCTTCGGTGGCCTTCGCTTCGGGAGGCTTGTTCTCGTGGGGCTTGGTCGTCGTCGCCTCGGTGGGCTTCGCCTCGCCTGGAGGGGCGGCCGGGCGCATGGCAGGCGCGTCGACGTGGGGCTCGTTGCGGCCGTGATCGGGCTTGGTGGCCTGGCTGATGGCGTAGCCGCCGACGCCGGCGAGGATGCAGAGAGCGGCGACGCCTGCGATGAGGAGGCCGCGGCCACCGCGGGTGCGGTAGGTCACCTGGCCGGCGCCCTGGGAGAGGCTGGTGTGCGAGGGCCCCATGCGCGCGTTGCCCGGCCAGCTGCGCGGCGTGAGCTGCATCGGCGAGATCGGGGTGGGCGAGGGGATGCCGCCGCCGGCGGCGAGCGGGGTGCCCTGGAGGCTCGGTGGGGCGCCGCGCTGCTGGAGGATGCGCATGGCCCGGCCGGCGGACTGCGAGGCCCCGATCGGGTCGCTCGCGTAGGGGGCGAGCATGCGCGCGAGCTCGCCGACGTCCTGGTAGCGCGCGGCCGGGTCCTTCTCGAGGCAGCGGAGTACGACCTCGGCCAGGCCCGGCGGGAGAGGGACGAGGATGGGCAGCGGCGGCTCGAGGCCGACCTTGAGGACGAGCTCGGCGTAACTCTCGCCCATGAAGGGCGTGCGGCCGGTGAGGAGCTGGTACATCACGACGCCGATCGACCAGATGTCGCTGCGCGGGTCGGCGGCGCGGCCGCTCTTCATCTGCTCGGGCGCCATGTAGCTCGGCGTGCCGATGACGGTCTGGGTGGCGGTGAGCTCGTCGAGGCCGAGCTGGGCCTTGGAGATGCCGAAGTCGAGGATCTTGAGGAGCATCGAGCCGTCGGGGCGGCGCGTGATGAAGAAGTTGGAGGGCTTGATGTCGCGATGCACGATGCCGAGCGCGTGAGCCTCGGCGATGCCCTCGCAGGCCTGGAGCATCAGGTCGACGACGATGCCCGGGATCTGCGGGCCATGGTGGCGCAGGATCTGGTTGAGGTCGTTGCCGTCGAGGAACTCCATCACCATGAACGGCGCGCCGTCGGGGGTGACGCCGACGTCCATCACGCGCGCGCAGTGCTCGCCCTTGAGCTTGACCGTGGCCTGCGCCTCGCGCAGGAACCGCTGCTTGGTCGAGTCGCTCTCGACCATCTGCGGCAGGAGGATCTTGATCGCGAACGACTGGTGCAGATAGAGGTGCGACGCGCGCACGACGTTGCCCATCCCGCCCGATCCGATCAGCGCATCGATCCGGTACTTGCCGAGTAAGATGGTGCCTGGCGCCAGCTCCACTGTGCGCACTGTACCAGCTAACCCGAAGGCGTTCCGGGCCGATCAGTTGCAGGCGAGGACGATTTGAGCCTCGCTGTACGGGGAGTGCCGCCGCGGAACGCGCCGGTCACACGTAGGTGAGCCAGGCGTCGTGCTTGGCGTCGCTACCCTTGACGATCGAGAAGAACGACTCCTGCAGCCGGCGCGTCACCGGGCCGACCTCGCCGCGACCGACCTTGCGGTGATCGATCTCGCGCACCGGCGTGATCTCGGCAGCGGTACCGGTCAGGAAGACCTCGTCGGCGATGTAGAGCTCGTCCCGCGCGACCTGGCCCTCGCGGACCTCGACGCCCTGCTCGCGCAGGAGCTGGATCGTGGTGTCGCGGGTGATGCCGGCGAGGATGGCGCCCGAGATCGGCGGCGTGCGCACGACCCCGTGCTTCACGAGGAAGATGTTCTCGCCGCTGGCCTCGGCGACATAGCCCTGCGGGTCGAGCATCAGGGCCTCCTCGAAGCCGCTCTTGATCGCCATGCGCTTGGCGAGCACCGAGGTGACGTACTGGCCGCAGATCTTGCCCTTGTTCATGACGGCGTTGGAGTTGGCGCGCGTGTACCCGGAGACCATGCAGCGGATGCCGCGCTTGAGGCCCTCCTCGCCGAGGTAGGTGCCCCACTCGTAGCATGCGACCATGGTGCGCACGGGCGGCTCGAACGAGCCCAGGCCGAGCGCGCCGTAGCCGAGATAGACCAGCGGGCGCAGGTACGCCGCGGCCATCTTGTTGGCCTTGACGACCTCGATGCACGCGGCCATGAGCTGGTCGCGGTTGAACGAGCACTCGAGCGTGCAGATCGTGCACGAGTCGAGCAGGCGCTCGATGTGCTCGCGCAGCCGGAAGATGGCGGTGCGGCCGTCGCCGCGCTGGTAGGCGCGGATGCCTTCGAACGCGCCGACACCGTAGTGCACGGTATGGGCGAGCAGGTGATCGGTCGCCTGGTCCCATGGAACAAGCGAACCGTCGAGCCAGATCGTATCGAGCTTCTTGATGCCCATGACCGCCTTCGTACCAACGCGGTGCTGCAATCACAAGCGCGATGAATCGACCGATCGGTCGCTCACGCTCCTGCGCGCGCCGGGGGGGCGCTCAGCAGACGGAGATAGGCGGCGCGGATCTCGCTCTGCCAGCGCTCGACGTGCTCGAGCAGCACGCCGCCGTCGGGGAAGCCGGATCGCCGCGCGAGCTTGTCGATCTCGCCGCGCGCCTCGGGCAGGCGATGGATCGGCTGATCGTGGACGACGCGCAGGCGGTGCTCGATCTTGCGCAGGAAGCGATAGCCCTGGGCGAGCAGCTCGGCGTCGCGCGCGGGGATGACGCCGGCGGCGGCCGCGGCCTCGAGGGCGGGGGCGGTGCCGGTGGTGCGCAGCGCGGCGTGCGCGTGGCCGTGCACGAGCTGGATATACTGGGCGGCGAACTCGACGTCGATCACGCCGCCCGCGCCGACCTTGAGGTCGGCCGTGTGGCGCTTGCCGCTGGGGTCGGCGCCGAGCTCGCGCTCGATGCGATCGCGCATCTGGAGGATCGCGTCGGCGATCGCGCGCGCGCCGCTCGCCGCCTCGATCGGCTGGCCGTAGACGGTGTCGGCGGCGAGCTGCGCGACCTGCTCGCCGAGCGCGCGATCGCCGGCGACCGGGCGCAGCTTGATGAGCGCCTGGCGCTCCCACAGGCGCGCGTCCTCGGCGTGGTAGCGCCGCCAGCCGGCGAGCGAGGTGACGAGCAGGCCCTGCGAGCCCGACGGGCGCAGCCGGGTGTCGATCTCGTAGAGCCGGCCGCGCGGCGTGCGCTGGCGGAGCGCGTTGAGCAGGCGCTGGGCGCAGCGCGAGAACCACTCGACGGTGGCGAGCGGGGCGGCGCCGTCGGACTCGCCGTCGTCGCCGGTGTAGACGAACACGACGTCGAGGTCGGCGGCGTAGCCGAGCTCGTATCCGCCCAGCTTGCCGAGGCCGAGCACGGCCAGCCGCGCGTCGCCCGGCGGGCGGCCGTGGCGCTCCACGAGCTGGTCCTCGACGACGGCGAGCGCGCGGTCGAGGCAGGCTTCGGCGATCGCGGTCAGCTCGGCGCAGACGGCGAGCGGGTCGAGGACACCCGCGAAGTCGGCGAGCCCGACGCGCAGCACGTGGCCGTTCTTGACCTCGGCGATCGCGTTCCACACCGCCTCGGGGTCGGCGGCCTCGGCGGAGGCGAGCCGCAGCTCGAGGTCGGCGGCGACCTGCGCCACCGAGCGCGACGGCGCGGTCTGGCCGAGCTCGGTCAAGAGATCGATCAGCTCGGGCGTGTCGACCAGCGTGCGCGCGAGGTACGCGCTGGCGCCGAAGATAGAGCCGAGCAGGCGGACGATCGGTGGGTTCTCGTCGAGCAGGCGCCACACCGACCACGCCGCGCCGCGCCGCGCGATGAGATCGCCGAACGTGCGCAGCGCCTGGTCGGGGTCGGCGCTGGCGGCGATCTCGGCGAGCAGCGCGGCGCCGATCCGCGCGGTGCGCTCGGAGGCGACGGCGGCGGTCGCGAGCGGCGAGTCGCTGTTGCGCCGGGCGCGGGCGAGCTCGGCGCGCGCGGCGGTCGCGTCGGCAAACCCGAGCTGGGTCAGCGCGTCGATCTCCGCGGCCTCGGTGAGCTCGCCGCGCAGGACCGCCGCGACCTCGGCGCGCCCGTCGGCCGGGTCGCCCAGCGTGGCGAACAGCCGCGACACCGCGCCGGTGTGCTTGACCAGCGCGATCGCGAACGCGACGTCGCTCGGGTAGCCGAGGCGGCGGGCGAGCACGAGGCGGCGCGCGTCATCGTCGGGGACGATCTGGGTCTGCAGCCCGCCCTCGAGCTGGAGCACGTGCTCGGTGTGGCGCAGCCAGCGGTAGGCGCGGAACAGCGCGAAGTGCTCGTCGTCGGTGATGAGGCCCGCGAACAGGAGCGCGTCGAGCGCCGCGAGCGTGCCGCGCAGGCGCAGCGCCGGCCGCTTGCCGGCGTGGATCAGCTGCAGCGCCTGCACGAAGAACTCGATCTCGCGGATGCCGCCCTCGCCATTCTTGAGGTCGAAGCCATCGCCGCCGCCCCCTCTCGCGGGCCGCACCAGCTCGCGCTTGATCCGGCGGTTCAAGTCGCGCACGTCGTCGATCACCGTCGGCGGATTGAGCCGCGGATAGACGAACGGCCGCAGCGTGCGCATCACCTCGGCGCCCAGCGCCGCGTCGCCCGCCGACGAACGGGCCTTGAGCCAGGCCTGGCGCTCCCACGGCCGGCCGAACGTCTCGTAGTAGCGCTCGGTCGATGCGAGCGAGTTGGCGATCGCGCCCTTGGCGCCCTCGGGGCGCAGCCGCAGGTCGACGCGGAACACCATGTCGTCCTCGGTGCTCTCCGACAGCGCCTGGGTGACGCAGGTGCAGAGCTTCGCGAAGTACTCGTGCAGCGAGATGCCGCCGGCCTCGCCCTGATCCGACGAGTAGACGTAGATGACGTCGACGTCCGACGAGAAGTTGAGCTCCTCGCCGCCGAGCTTGCCCATGCCGATCACGACCAGGTGGGCGTCGCGCTCGGCGCCGTCGTCGTCGACGTAGCGCGGCGGGCCGTAGCGCGCACGGAGCTCGCGGTCCCAGAAGGCGATCGCGGCGTCGAAGCAGGCGTCGGCCAGGCGTGCCAGCTCGCGGCCGACCTCGGTGTCGAGCCCGAGCTCGAGCTCGCGCACGCCCAGGCGGACCAGCTCGTCGGCGCGCACCCGGCGCAGCGCGGCCTGCAGCTGGGGGGCCGTCTTCGCGCGCGCGGCCCGGGCTGCGACCTCGTTTGCGAGGACCTCGCGCGGCTTTTCCCGACGCAGGTAGGGATCGGTGGCGACCCTGACCAACCGTTGAGGGTCGCGTGTGAGCAAGGTCGCGAGGTACGGCGCGGACTGACACGCGAGCGTGGCGATCCGGTGGGCCGCGGCGTCCAAGCCAGTGATATCCAGCCCGCTTTGCGCGGCGGCATCGAACAGCCGCTCGGCGCGGCGCAGCGCATCTGCCTCGTCGGGGGCACCCATAGCGAGGTCCGCGGGACGGATCACCTCAAAACCATACCTTGACACCCGCCTGGTCCCGAATTACCCAAACACTTGATTCTCCACGCCATGCGCGATCTCTACGAAGTCCTTGAAGTCGATCGGCAAGCCAGCGCCTCCGACCTGAAAAAGGCCTACTACCGTCTGGCCAAGAAGTACCACCCCGATCACAACCCCGGTGACAAGGTCGCCGAGGAGAAGTTCAAGGAAGCGTCCAACGCCTACTCGGTCCTCTCCGACGACGAGCAGCGCCAGCGCTACGACCGGTTCGGGATGGAGGGCCTGCGCGGCGTCAACGGCGCGGGGGGGTACTCCAACGTCGAGGACATCCTGTCGGCGTTCGGCGACATCTTCGGCGACTTCTTCGGAGGGCGCGGCGGGGGGCGCCGCCAGCCGCGGGGCGCCGACCTGCGTGTCGATCTCAACCTCACGTTTGCCGAGGCGGTCTGGGGTACGAGCAAGGACGTCAAGGTCACCCGCGAGGTTGCGTGTGCGACCTGCACCGGAACGGGCGCCAAGCCGGGCAGCAAGCCGGAGACCTGCCGGACCTGCCAGGGCAAGGGCCAGGTCGTCCACGCGCAGGGCTTCTTCATGGTCCAGACAACGTGCCCGCAGTGCCGCGGCGCGGGCAAGCAGATCAAGGATCCGTGCGACGACTGCCGCGGGCGGGGCACGCGCGGCGAGAGCTCGACGCTCAATGTCACCGTGCCGGCGGGCGTCGACGACGGCCAGACGCTGCGGCTCGCCGGCAAGGGCGAGAGCGTACCGGGCGGGACCACCGGCCACCTGTATGTGGTGCTGCACGTTCAGGGCGACGAGCGGTTCAAGCGCGATGGCGAGGACGTGCTCACCGAGGTCCAGGTCAGCTTCGTCAAGGCGGCGCTCGGCGGCGAGATCGAGGTCTACACGCTCGACGACGGCTGCAACGGCTCGGCCACGGTCGAGCTCAAGCCGGGGACGCAGCCCGACGAGGTGATGGTGCGGCGCGGCCAGGGCATTCCGCGCGTCGGCGAGTCCGGGCGCGGCGACCACGTGCTGCAGTTCAAGGTCGAGATTCCCAAGAAGCTCAGCCCGCGCCAGGAAGAGCTGATGCGCGAGCTCGCGACCGAGATGGGCGAGACGGTGAAGGCCGAGAAGCGCAGGCTGTTCAGCCGCAAGAAGTAGGCGACTGCGAGCAAGCGCTCGGACGTCGACGATGCGATGTTGCGCAGGTCGATGAAACCAGTTCGCATCGACAACACCGCGCTGCCATTCGGCAGCGCTGCCTCGCCCGGCAGAGCCGGGCTCGTCGCAGCATCTTCTGCTTGCGGCGCGCGATGCATACGGCAAGCTGCAAGAACGCCCACGCCGGTGCTCATGCATCATCAGGAGTCGTAAATGTCACGCCCCTCTGTCCTCGTCGCCCTCGCCTCGGCGACCTTGCTCCTGATCGGCGCGGGCGCGGCGTGTAGCTCCAAGCCAGACAAGACCGGCGATTCGACGGGCTCGGGGTCCGCCGCCTCGCCCGCACCGAAGGCCGCCGCGAAGGCGCCTCCGCCGCCACCGGCCAAGCCGGCGACCACGCTCGCGCAGATCCAGAAGTGGGCGCCACCAAACTCCCACGTCGAGCCATCGACCGTCACGGTGCCCGGCATCGACCTGTTCACCCTCGCCGACACCAGGTCCTCCGCGGACGACGAGGTCGCCCCGTTCAAGGTCGCCGGCGTCTCCGGCGGCCCGGGCGGCAAGATCGTCGAGGGCCGCGATCTCGTGCGCGCCGCGATCGACGGCAAGGCCGACAAGCGAACGATCGCCCAGGTCGCGCTGTGGGTCGCCGAGGACGACGGCGAGATCCTGCAGGCCGCCAAGACGCGCGAGCAGCGCAAGGCCAAGGTCGCCCCGCCCACCGTCACCAAGAACACCCTCTCGTTCTGGGTCCTCACCACCGATGTCCCGCCGCAGCTCGAGCACGGCAAGCTCGACCTGACCACCGGCGATCTCGAGCTCGCGTCGCCGCCGGTCCGTCGCGACATCGCGGTGTCCAACGCGCTGCGCACCCTCACCAGCCCGAGCGTCTCGAGGCACGTCCACGCGATCAAGGCCCTCGCCGACGTCTGCACCGACGCGCGCGCGCGCCAGAGCCTGCTCAGCTCGCTCGCCAACCACCCGCGCGCCAGGACCCGCGCCGCGATCGCGGACGAAGCCCCTCGCTGCGGCGCGCCCGCCGTCGACGCCCTCATCTACGCCATGCAGCAGGACCGCTCGGGACTGGTCCGGACGCGCGCGGCCAGTGCCCTGGGCAAGCTCGGCGACTCACGCGCCCGTCCCGCTCTCGCCAAGGCCGCCCGCGGCGAGGACGCCGACCTCGCCTGGACCGCCAACAACGCGCTCAAGAAGATCCACTGATCGACGCCGGGAGGGTCTAGCCGCGGATCTCGGCCAGGCCGCGCTCGCGGGAGATGTGGCTGGTGTAGCCGAGGTCGCGGCGGGCCTTGGCGTCGACGACCGTGACCTCCTGGCCGATGAGGGCGACCGCGGTCCTGGTGACCGGGGGTTGCTTCATCCAGCTCGTGGTGGCGGCGATGGTGCGCGCGAGCCAGAGCGGAATGCTGCGGTCGCCCGGAGTGGCGCCGTAGGCGCCGAGGAGCTCGGTGAGGAAGCCGCGGAATTCGACAGGGTCGCCATCGGTGAGGAAGTAGATGGCGCCCGGCGCGCCGCGCTCGGCGGCGAGCAGGGTGCCTTCGATGACGTTGTCGATGTGGCAGGTCGAGGTGAGGTAGCGGCCGCCGCCGATCCAGGCGAAGCGGCCGCTCTTGACGGCGGCGGAGATCTTCGGGATGAGGCTGGTGTCGCCGGCGCCCCAGATGAAGCGCGGGCGCACGATGATGGTGGCGAAGCCCGGGGCGTTGGCGGCGAGGACGCGCTCCTCGGCCAGGCCCTTGGAGTGGGGATAGGGGCCCGCGGGGTGGAGCGTGCGCGGGCGCGTCTCGTCGGCGCGGATGATGGGCTTGCCATCGGCGAGGACGGCCTCGGTGCTGATGTGGACGAAGCGCGCGACGCCCGCCGCGCGCGCGGCGGCGAGGGTGTTCTCGGTGCCGGTGACGGTGACGCGCAGGAAGTCGGCGAGCGGGCCGTGCTCGGCGACGTGGGCCGCGGCGTGGATGACGACGTCTGCGCCGGTCATGCCGGCTTGCATGGCGGCGCGGTCGTCGAGGTCGCCGCGGACGGAGGTCGCGCCGAGGGCCTCGACGGCGCGCGCGGAGGCATCGCTGCGCGCGAGGGCAAAGACCTCGACGCCGCGCGCATGCACGACGTGGATCGGCACGCCCTCGATCGCGGTCCGGAGCTGCGGCAGCTCGTTCATCGCGCGCTCGTGCGCCCGCCAGTCGTAGCCATCCCGCCAGTAGTCGACCAGCGCGCGCAGGTACGCGC
>DATIPJ010000345.1:0-1933 GCA_035472155.1 Kofleriaceae bacterium | reverse complement strand
CGCGCGCGCATGGGGACCGAGGTGGCGGGCCCACAGTCGCTCGCGCTCGCCCTCGCCGGGAGCGGCCAGGTCGACGATCAGCGTGCCGCGCGACGGCAGGAGTGCGGTCGCCAGGCGCGGACCCGCGGTCAGCGCGACCGGGCCGGGGTAGAACCGAAGCGCAGCGTCGAGCGCACGCGTGCGGTCGCGCCGCCCGGTCGCGGCGTCCTCGGCGAGCGCCTCCACGCCCGCGAGCACGATGATCGCGCGCTCGAGGATCGCCTCGCGCAGGATCGCCACCAGCGCGCCGCCGAGCATCGCGTCGACCGGCAGGTCCTCGCAGCGCACGATCAGGAGCCGCGCCCCGAGCTCGCGCGCGGCGTCGCCGGCCAGCGCGCGCCGGCCGCTGCCCTCGGCCCCGCGCAACAGCGGCACCGCGCCACGGGCGCCGCTCGCATGGCCGCGCAGGGCGGCGTGCACCGAGCGGCGGACCGCCGGATCGACGAGCAGCTCGACGATCGCCGGGTCCTCGAGCGCCGCGAACCGCGCCACGTCGGCCGCCAGCCCCTCGACGCCGAACGCCAGGTCGACGATGCGCTCGGCGATCCGCACCGGGCGGGTCAGCCGCGCGCCCTGGCTGTCGAGCAGCTCGACGAGGCCGTAGCGGACCAGCCGCCCCTCGCTGCCGAGCTCGCGCGCGAATCGATCGCGCAGCGCCGGGCTCGCGTAGACCGCCTCGTCGAGCAGCTCGAGCGGGACGCCATCGCCGCCCCCGGCGAGCGCGCGCACCTCGCTCGAGATCGCGTGCGCCACCAGGAGCCACAGGCAGCGCTGCTCGGTGGCCTCGAGCTGGAACGCGGTGCGCAGCCGGTCGAGCGGCATCGCTGCCTCGAGCGCCGCCGAGGTCTCGAGCCGCGCCTCGATCCGCTCGCCGAGCTCGACGATCTCCAGATCGAGCTCCGCGATCTCGCGCCCGGGCGCGCCCTGCCGCCGCGAGAACACCAGCACGGACAGACGCACGATGTCATCGAGGTGCTCTCGCGCGGATCGATAGGCCGTCGCCATCGTGCACTCCAGGGACACCGCCGGGCCCCCGATTTTCCGCGCCGGCGTGGCGTGCGTCACACGAGGCTGTTCAGTGCCTGGATGATCGCCGGGATATCCTCGCTCTCCTCGAGGTTCACGGTGTCGAGGACGGCCGTGAGGATCCGCCCGGGGTCGGCGACCAGCCGCGCCAGCAGCGCCGTCTTGGTGTCGATCACGAAGATCGTGGTTGGCTGAAACGACGCCGGCAGCCCCGCGAGCACCTGCGCGTGCAGCCATGCATCGTCGCGCGCGCCGCTCAAGCTGAAGTTGACGATCGCATCGTCGACCGTGCCGCCGAAGCCATCCACCAGGTGGAGCAGCGGCGAGAACTGCTCGAGCACGCGCTTCACGTTGTCGGTCAGCGCGCCCAGGATCTGGTTGATGCGCTGGAAGTCGCCGTGCAGCGAGGGCAGCGCATCGCCGGGGGCCACCAGGGCGGCGGCGACTCCGAGGTCGAGGTTGATGTGCGCATTGATGCCGAGCAGCAGGTGCTGCAGGATGATCAGGTCTCTCCGCCGCGTGGCGTTGAGCGCGTACCGCCATGACTTGGTCGGCACGCCGCCGCTCTCCCACGCCTCGAGCGCATCGAGATAGCGACTGGCGAACACCGTATCGAGCTGCACCATGCGCGGCCCGTCGTCGAACATCCCGTCTGCAATGCCCTGCTTCACGCGCAGCGTGACCTGGCGATACAGCGCGGCAAAGAACCCCACCCGGCTGTGCTCGGCGATCGCCGTGGCGATGATGCGATCGAGCGCTGCGAGGACCTCATCGAGATTGGTTGCGCCGGACATGCTACCTCCCCGATCACGACACTACTCCGTTGGCTTGGCGCGCGCGCCTCCCCTATAGTCGCGCCGCCCGCACA
>DATIPJ010000344.1:0-4660 GCA_035472155.1 Kofleriaceae bacterium | reverse complement strand
ATAGCTGCGCGATCAGGTCCGCCGCGCGCACGCCGGCGCGGGTCTCGATCTCGCCGCGCGCACCCGCGAGCCGGCGCTCGGCATCGCGCTCGATGCCCTGGGCGCGATCGCGCCGCGACTGCAGCTCGCGCTGGGTCTGCGCCAGCTGGGCCTCGCGCTGCTCGAGCAGCTCGTCCTGCGTGGCCAGCTCCTCGCGCACGCGCCCGAGCGTCTCGTCGCGCCGATCGGTGATCGCCTCGGCCCGTGCGAGCGCGTCGTCGGCCGCCGTGCGTGCCTCGAGCGCAGCGGCCCGCGCCGCGGTCTCCGCCGCGCGCACGCGCCCCGCCGCCTCGAGCCGCGCGGCCTTGACCAGCGCCGCCGCCTCGGCGCGCGCCTCCTCGACGGCACGCCCCGACGCCCGCGCCGCCTCCGCGACCGCCGCGCGCCGGGCCAGCGCCGCGGCGACGACCGCGATCACCAGGCCAGCGACGAGGGCGAGCACCATGCGGGCATCATAGCCCATCTCGGCCGCTCTCGACGTCACCCGGCGCGCCTCCGCCGGCCGGCCCACGCCGCCTGGTGCCGCGTTGGTGCAGGCGCGCGGCTCGCTACGGCGGCATCAGCGCGTCCGCCGCGCTGCCCTTCCCCGACCCGCTTGCCGCCGCCCCGCTGCGGCGGATCGCCGGCGCGCGCTCGAGCTCGACGCGGAGCGCGGTGTTGCCGTTGACCACCGTCTGCTTCAGCTTGCGCTTGTACCCGGCGAGCCGCAGCTCGAAGGTCACCGGCAGATCGCTGATCGGCCACTGGATCTTGAGCGGCGTCTTGCCAAGTACCTCGCCGCTCGGACCGGTGACCGCGGCCCCCGTCGGCGCGCTGTCGATCGAGAGGTGCGCGGTCGCCGCAATGCCCGACCCGCTCGTCGTCGGCGCTCCGCTCGTCGTCGGTGATCCGCTCGTCGTCGGTGATCCGCTCGTCGTCGACGAAGACTCAGGGGTCGCCGATGATCCGGTCCCCGACGGCGTTTCGGTCGCCGACGGTGTGTCGGTTCCCGACGATGTGCCGGTCCCCGACGACGTTCCGGTGGCTGGTGACGGTTCTGGCGTCGCCGACGATCCGTTCGCCGTCGCAGAGCTCGGCTCCGCAGCGGCGAACGGGTCGTCGGGCGTGGCGGGCTTGGCCGCGGTGCTGCCCCGCCCGAACCACAGCACCGAGAAAGCGCCGCCGGCGAGGCCGAGGACGAGCGCCAGCAACAACACGACCGGCCAGACCTTGCGGGGCGCGCGCGATGTGTAGCCGACCGGCGTCGCGATCCGCATCGTGTTCATCTGCAGCTCGGGGACGGCAACATGCATCCCTGTCGCGGGCGGCTTGCCGGCCGGTGCGCCCGATCCCCCGGGGCCGGAGCCGCCGGAGCCGCCGGGGCCGCCCGGGCCGATGATCGTCGGCGCGGAGGGCGCCCCCGGCATCGACGGCGCGGGGGCCGGCAGTGGCAGCGCGTGGCCCGGAGCGATGCGCGTGTGGTGCGTCGCGGCGGCCGGGGCGAGCCAGGTCTGCGGCTGCTGTGCACCGTGCAGCAGGGCCGCCTTGCTGTCGACCAGCGCCTCGCCCGGACCGACCGAGCGCGCCGGGGCGATCGGCGGCGAGCCGCGCAGGTACGCCTCGGGATCGACGAGCGCGTCGCGCAGCTGCATCATGGTCGCGAACCGCGCGTCGACCGGCTTGGCCAGGCAGCGCAGGAGGATCTGCTCGACGCTCGGCGGGATCGCCGGGTTGAACCCGCGCGGCGCCGGCGGCAGCACGGTGACCTGCTTGACCAGCACCTCGCCCATCGACTCGCCGTCGAACGGCAGGACGCCGGTCATCATCTGGAACAGCAGCACGCCGAGCGCGTAGATATCGGTGCGATGGTCGACGTCGCCCTTGCTCTCGCACGCCTCGGGCGACATGTAGTGCGGCGTCCCGAGCAGCACGCCGGCGGCGGTCTTGACCGCGGTCGCCGCCGAGAACACCTTGGCCAGCCCGAAGTCGAGGACCTTCACGAAGTCCGGATCGCCTTGCCGCGCGAGCAGCATGATGTTGTCGGGCTTGAGGTCGCGATGGATGATGCCCGCGGCGTGCGCGGCCGCCAGCGCAGCCGCGATCTGCTCGCCCAGGTGGAGCGCGCGCACGACCGGCAGCGCGCCCTCGCGCGAGAGCACCGACGCGAGCGTCTTACCCTCGAGGTACTCCATGATGAAGAAGTGGTCGCCCTGCGGCGTGACCCCGAAGTCGTGGATCTCGACGATGTGCTCGTTGCCGATCCTGTTGACCGCGCGCGCCTCCTGAAAGAACCGCGACACCACATCGCGGTTGTTGGCGAGCTCCTTGTGGATGACCTTGAGCGCCACCCGCTTGCCGATCAGCGGGTGCTCCGCGAGATAGACCGCGCCCATCCCTCCCGTCCCGATCTTGTTCAGGATGCGGTAGTTGCCGATGGAGCCGCCGGCCGCGATCACGGACCAGCGCGAAGCATATCAGCTGCCCGCCCGACGGGCCGCCGACTCTGCGTCAGTGACGCGCAGGCCCGGCGCAGAACTGCTCGTAGTCGATGAGCTGGATCGCGCTGCGGTCGACGCCGTCGCCGCACGTCGGGCACTTCGGATCGCGGCGCAGCCTGAGCTCGCGGAACCGCGTCTTGATCGCGTCGTAGACCAGCAGGCGGCCGGCGAGCGTCTCGCCCAGACCGAGGATCAGCTTGATCGCCTCGGTCGCCTGCAGGACGCCCATGATCCCGGGCAAGACGCCGAGCACGCCCGCCTCGGCGCACGACGGCGCCTCCTCGGCGGGCGGCGGCTGCGGGTAGAGGCACCGGTAGCACGGCGAGCCGTTGGCCGGAAACACCGTGACCTGGCCCTCGAACCGGAAGATCGATGCGTGGATCACCGGCTTGGCGAGCTTGAGCGCGGCGTCGTTGACCAGGTAGCGGGTCGCGAAGTTGTCGGCGCCGTCGATGATGACGTCGTACGGCGCGATCAGCGCCAGCGCGTTGTCCGAGGTGATGCGCGTGCGGTGCTTGTCGACCTTGACGTCGGGGTTGAGCCCGCGCAGCGTGGTCTCGGCGCTCTCGACCTTGGCGACGCCGACGCGGTCGGTGCCGTGCAGGATCTGGCGCTGCAGGTTCGACGCGTCGACGATATCGTCGTCGATCATGCCGATCGTGCCGATGCCGGCGGCCGCGAGGTACATGCTCGACGGCGAGCCCAGGCCGCCCGCGCCGATGCACAGGACCTTGGCGCCGAGCAGCTTGACCTGGCCGGCGACACCGACCTCGGGGAGCAGCGTGTGGCGCGAGTAGCGCGTCTCCTGATCGGGGCGCAGCGAGATCGGTTGCTCCCATGCCAGGCCCGCGCGCTTCCAGCCGGTGAAGCCGCCCGCGAGCGAGCGCACGTTGCTGTAGCCGAGCTCGCTGAGGCTGCGCGCCGCGAGCACCGAGCGCGTGCCGCTCGCGCAGTACAGCACCACGGGCGTCTCGCGATCGGGGACGTTGCGCTCGATGCGTAGCTCCAGAAACCCGCGCGGGATGTGTACCGTTCCGGGGATCATGCCCTGCGCATGCTCGTCGGGCTCGCGGACATCGATCAGCGCGGGCCGACCTGCGCCGCGCAGCGCGGCATCGAGGACAGGAGGGTCGATCTCTGGGGTCTTTCCGCGCAGCTCGCGGAGCAGCGTGTCAAAGGTAAGCACGGCGGTAGATTGCCATGACCCTCACGTGAGGGTAAGGTGCGATGCCTCAGGAGAGCGAAGATGTCCGAGCTTGCTACCGCGTCACCCAGCCCTGCTGAACCCTTCATCGATCCGGCTGGTCCCGAGTCGATGGTCCTTATCACCTCTGTCGCAGCGTCCAAGGTCAACGAGATCCGGGACGCCGAGGCCATCGAGACCAACATGGCCCTGCGGCTGCGCGTCGTGGGAGGCGGCTGCGCAGGCTTCAACTACGACCTCTACTTCGACGAGCCGACCGAGGTCGATCGCCAGTTCGAGATCCAGGGCGTCAAGGTCGTCGTCGACGAGATGAGCCTGATGTACCTGGTCGGCACCGAGATCGACTACGTCGAGGGCCTGCAGGGCGCGGGGTTCAAGTTCAACAACCCCAACGTCAAGACCACCTGCGGCTGCGGCTCGTCGTTCAGCGTCTAGTCTCGTGGATCCGGCTCGCTTGGTGCCTCCGCGCCGAGCGCGCGAGGCGGTAGGCTGTGCGCGTGCATGACATCGCAGGCGTGCTCCAGCGCGAGCTCGGTTCCGCCGCCGTGATCGGTCCCGGTCACGAGCGGCTCGACGATTACGGTCGCGACGAGAGCCCGCTACCCGACTTCTGGCCGCCGGACTGCGCGGTGCTCGTCGAGTCGACCGAGCAGGCCGCCGCCGTGCTGCGGATCTGCCTCGAGCGCAAGGTCCCGGTCACCCCGCGCGGCGCGGGCAGCGGCATGTGCGGCGGCGCGCTGCCCGTCCAGGCCGGCGTCGTGCTGTCGACCGAGCGGATGACGCGGATCAAGGAGATCGACGCCGGCGACCTGATCTGCGTGACCGAGCCCGGCGTGGTCACCGGCCGGCTGCAGGAGGCGGTCGAGGCCCAGCAGCTGTTCTACCCGCCCGACCCGGCGTCGCTGGACTTCTGCTCGATCGGCGGCAATGCGTCGACCAA
>DATIPJ010000343.1:0-7606 GCA_035472155.1 Kofleriaceae bacterium | reverse complement strand
GCGCGCGTCGGCGAGCATGGTGCGCAGCGTGCGGCGCTCGGGGTCGCTCCACTGCGGGCCTTCGAGCGCCATCGCGTACCAGCGCGACGACAGATCGAAGTCGAGCTTGGCGCGCGCCTCGTCGCCCGCGCGCCGCGCGTAGCCCGCCGCGTGCTCGAGCTCGCCGGCGCCGTACCAGTGGAGCGCGAGCTGCTCGGCGGTGCCCTTGCCCGACAGCGCGATCGCGAGCGCGCGGTGGTGGCGCACGCGGCGGTTGATGTGCAGCTGACCGAGCACGGCCGAGCGCACGCGCGCGTGATAGGGCTCGATCTTGTCCTCGGCGCGCGAGCCCGACATGCGCACCACGCGCTGCGCGCGGAGCAGCGAAAGCTGGCGCGACAGCTCGGCCGCCGGCACCTCGCTGACCGTGGACAGCACGCTCCGGGTCACCGGCTCGCCGGCCACGGCGACGAGCTCGGCGATCATGCGCGCCGCGTCGCCGAGATCGTCGATCCGCTCGGCGAGCATCGCGTCGAGGCCCTTGCCGGCGATCTCGTCGATCGTGCGGCCGTGCAGGTAGCGCGCGAGCTCGATCAGGAACAGCGGGCTGCCGTCGGCCTCGCGCACGAGCAGCTCGGCGGTCTCGCGGTTGTCCTCGCCCAGGTGCGAGACCGCGATCGCGAGCGCGGCGTCGTCGGCGAGCGGCCCGAGGTCGATCAGGCGCTGCGCGGCGTCCATCCGGCGCACCAGGTCGACGACGGGCTCGCTGCCCTCGGAGCGGGTCGCGAGCACGAGCAGCACCGGCGGCGGGTCGGGCGCGCGCATGAGGTCGGCGAGCAGCGCCGTGGTGTCGCGGTCGACCCACTGCATGTCGTCGAGGAAGATCACGACGGTGTGACGATCGCCGAGCCGCTGCAGGGTCTCGCGCAGCGCGCCGAACGCGTGGGTCCGGCGGGCCTGCGGATCGGCGACCAGCCGGGTGCGCGGCGCCTCGGCGATCGCGGGCACGCGCTCGAGCACCGGGAACAGCGTCGGCAACAGATACGCGTCGCGCGGCAAGAGCCCCTGCGCCTGCTTGGGCGGCAGCGCCAGCCACCAGTCGCTGAGCTCGTCGATCAGATGGTCGATCGCCTTGTAGGGCACGTCCTCGCGGTCGAGGCAGCGGCCGCGCAGGAGCAGGAGGTTGGCGTGGCTGCCGCGCAGGCGCTCGAGAAAGTGCGCGGCCAGCGACGTCTTGCCCATGCCCGACGGCGCGCGCACCAGCACGACCGAGGCGCGCTTGGTGGCGAGCGGCGCGAGGGCCTCCTGCAGCGACGCCAGCTCGGCCTCGCGACCGGCGAACCCGCCCTCGCGCGTCACGTTGATCACCGGGGTCGCCATGCGATCGGTGTCGGCGACGCCGAGCCGGTGCATGAGGTGCGCGCCGGTCGGCCGATCGGCCGGCTCGCGCTCGAGCAGCTCGGCGCACAGATCGTCGAGGTCGCGCGGGATGTGCTGCACGAACTGCGACGGGCGCGGCGCGGCCTCGGTCTGCTTCTCGAACAGCACGCGGGTCGGCACGCCCTCGAAGGGCAGCCGCCCGGTGAGCGCCTGGAACAGCACCACGCCCATCGCGTACCAGTCGGTCGCCGCGGTGAGCTGCGCGTCGCCGGCGCACTGTTCGGGCGCCATGTACGCGACGGTGCCGACGATCATGCCGTCGGCGCCGTGCCGGCGCTCGAGCTCGGCGACCAGGCCGAAGTCGAGCAGCACCACGCGACTGTCGCTGGTGACCTGGATGTTCGACGGCTTGACGTCGCGGTGGATCTTGCCCGCGCAATGCAGCGCGTGCAGCCCGCGCGCGAGCTGGGGCAGCGCGTGGCGCACCTTGTCGATGTCGCACGGCGTGGGCCGCGGCGAGTTCTGCGTGATCGCGTCGTCGGCGATGGTATCGGCCCACGGCGGCGGCAAGGTGCCGACCGCGATCGGCCGCGGCGTGATCGTCGTGGTCGCCATCTCCGCCGGATCGCCGACCTTGCGGCCCCACAGATGGGTCAGCAGGTCGTCGCCGTCGAGCAGCTCCATCGTGAAGAAGCACGAATCGGCGGCGACCACGAGGTCGTAGAGCGCGACCAGGTTGGGATGCGAGAGATCGGCGAGCGCGCGGAACTCGCGCTTGAGCTGATAGATCTTCTCGACATCGAGATTCGAGATCGTCTTGAGCGCGACCTTTTGACCGCGCTCGAGATCATCGGCCTCGTACACCACGCCCATGCCACCGGCGCCGATCCGGCGCACCACCTGATACCGATCGATGGAGCTAGCTACATCTTGCATCCCCCGTACCCCCGATCCTACACGACTCCCACATGACGCTGCGCAGCCGCAGACACCTGAAACAACTGAAACTATGTACCTGATTGCTATCCGCCGCGCAATCGGCGCGCGGCCTGACTGATCGGGTACACCGTCGCGCGAATCCCGTTGCGCAGCCCGAGCGGGCGCAGGCCGCGCCCGGTGCGAAACATCGACGCGCGCAGCGTGCGGTCGTCGATCGCGAGCCGCTCGAGGAGCTTCAGCTCACCGATCGCGCGCGTCGACCCGCCCGCGTCGACCGCGAGCTCGAAGCGCGCGCGGCCGGCGGCGAGATCGGCGTCGAGGCGTGCCAGGCGGTCGGCGCCGCGGTCGGCGGGCGCGGGCGGCGGCGGCGCGAGCCGCAGGTGGACCGGGCCCTCGGCGGCGAGCCACCACGGCGTCACCGTCGAGTAGCGGTTGGCCACGAAGTCGCCCGCGTTGGTCGCGGCGCGGTCGCGCGACGCGGTGAGGAACGACTCGAAGCTGCCGAGCAACAGGTCCTGATCGCCCTCGGCGGCGTTCTGGCTCGCCGCGCGCTGCATGCGGATGTCGAGCCCGAGCACGTCGGACGAGCCCTGCATGCCCTCGAACGCGCCCGACAGCCGGACCAGCGCCGGCCCGGCGAGCCGCTCGGCGGCCGGATCGCGCGCGATGATCTCGGCGCGGCACACCACGCCCTCGGCGTGTACGGCGCGCGCGCGGCGCCACAGGCTCACCGGGAAGATCACCGCCCCGATGCCGATTCCCAGCAGCGCCCCGACCACGAACAGCCCTCCCAACCCGATCGCCGCGAGCAAACGCATGGGCGATCCTTGCGCATCTCCGCGCGGCGGCGCAAGCGAGCCGCCCGACAAGCGCCGCGACAGCACTGTCGCGATCGGGCCCCATGCGTGCAACTCGCGCGACCTAACACACCGAGATTGCTCCTGGGCCATCGGGAACGCCCGTTGCGATGGCGGCCGGCATGCGCGCGACATCGATCGTGTTCGTGTTGGCAGCAGTGCTCGCCGGCTGCAGCAATGGCGGCGCCAGTGCGGACTTCGCTCCCGGCGACGCCGCAGGTGGAGCCTTACCCCCCGGCGCCGATCCTCCGCCGCCGGCGTGCCTGTCGTCGAGCGAATGCCCGACCGGCTGGACGTGCAACGACTTTCACGTCTGCATGCCGCCGTCGCCGGGCGGAGACGGCGGCGTGCCGCCCGAGACCGAGCTCGAGGCCGGACCGCCGATCGGCGCCCAGCGCTTCGTCTATGTCGCGATGACCGCGCAGAACAAGCTCGCGCGGATCGACGGCGAGAGCCTCGCGGTCGCCTCGACCGCCGTCGGTGCGGCGCCACGCGAGGTCGCCACCATCCCGGGCAGCGACGGCGCCGTGGTCATCGACTCGACCAACGGCACCGCGGCGGTGGTGCGGCCGGTGCTCACCGGCGGCGACGGCATGCGCGTGCTTGCGACGCTGCCGGCGCTCAACCGGATCGACGTCGCGCCGACCGGGCAGTTCGCCGTCCTCTGGTTCGACCTCGCCAAGGCGCTGCGCGAGAACACCGGCCACGCGGGCAGCTTTCAGGACGTCGCGGTCGTCTCGCTTGCGCGCGGCCAGGAGAAGGCGGTCGCGCTCACCGTCGGGTTTCGCCCGCGCGCGGTCGCGTTCGATGCCGCCGGCGCGCGCGCCTATGTGATCACGCAGGACGGGGTGTCGGTGATCGACCTCGCCGCGGCGACCCAGGACGCGCCGCACCTGGTGCCGCCGATCGCGGTCGCCGACCCGTCGATCTCGCCCGATGACCTCGAGGTCCAGATCGTCGCGACCGGCGATTACGCGGCGGTGCGCCAGGCCGGTCGCGCGAACCTCCGCGTGGTGAGCCTGCGCGCCGACAGCCCCGGGCGCGCATTCGATATCCCGCTCGCGTCGGTGCCGACCGACATCGACCTCGCGCCCGATGGCTCGCGGGTCTACGCCGTCGAGCGCGATGCCCAGCGCCTGGCGATCATCGACATCCCCGCCGATGCGATCAACCCTGCGGGGGTCGAGGTCGTCAACTTCGCGCCGGCGGCCGCCGGCTCGCTCGCGCTGTCGCCCGACGGAGCGCGCGCGCTGCTGTTCACCAACGCCACGCTCGATCCGCACATCACGCTGGTCGACCTCGCACGGCCCGGCTTCCCGCACGTCACCTGGCAGCTCCAGAAGGCGGTGCGCAGCGTCGGGATCGCCCCCGATGGCGCGACCGCGATCGTGATCGCCGCCAAGGCGCCGGGCGACCCGGCCACCGCGACGACGATCGAGGACTTCATCGCGAGGAGCTTCGGCTATTCGCTGCTCGATCTGTCGAGTGGGTTCGCCAAGCTGCAGCTCACGCCGGTCGACCCCGGGCCGTTCGTGTACGCGCCCGACGGCGCGACCGCCTACGTCGCGCTCGACGGCGGCGATAGCGTGACCGCGACCCGCGCGCTGCAGGTCGTGGCCGCGCGGACCGGCGTGGTGCGCGCGCTGCCGCTCGGGTCGCCGCCCTCGGCGGTCGGCATCGTGCCGAGCGCGAAGCAGGCGTTCGTCGCGCAGCGCCACCCGCAGGGCCGCATGTCGTTCATCGCGCTCGACACCGGTGCGATCCGCACCGTCACGGGCTTCGACCTCAACAGCCAGATCGTGGACCACTGACCATGCGCACCACCCTCGTCATTCGCGCGCTCGCCGCCTCGCTCGCCACCCTCGTCGCCGCCGCCTCGCTGGCCGCTCTCGGCGGCTGCTGGAGCGATGACCGCCCCATCCTGTGGGAGCGGGAGCGCACCGTGCTGGGGCCGATCCCGCTCAAGACCCAGGTCGCGTACGTCGACTCGGCGCTCGATCGCGTGGTCATGGTCGACGTCGCCGACGCGGCGCCGGTCATCACGCACACCAAGATCGGACGCCGTGCGCTCTACGCCGTCCCGAGCGCCAACCGCCACCAGCTCTACGTCCTCACGCGCGGCGAGCAGGCGATCCACACCGGCGAGGTCGACGAGCCGCCCAAGCTGTGGGTCGTCGAGGCCCAGCACTCCGGCGTCGCGGTCGCCTATGCGATCGGCTCGCCGTTCGATCGCGTCGCGGTCTCGCCCGACGGCACGCTCGCGATCGCCTACTACTCGGCGGGCGGCACCGACGCCGACGGCGTGTTCCGCAACCCCAACGAGCTCGCGATCATCGACCTCGCGAGCCCGCCGAGCGAGACGAACCCGGCGCTCGCGACGATCCGCTCGTTCGGCTCGGTGCCCGATGGCGTGCTGCTCTCGCCGCCGATGGTCGTGCCCGGCGCGAGCGATCCGACGCCGCGTACGTTCGCGTTCATCCTGTCGGCCAACACGCTCACCGTGCTCGATGCCACGCACCCCGATCGCCACGAGGTGTCGATCCGGCTCTCCGTCGGCGGCCCGACGGTCACGCCGCGCGAGGTCGTGTTCGCACCCCACGCGGCGAGCGCCTACGTGCGCAGCGAGCGCGCGCGCGACGTGCTGCAGGTCCTGCTCGAGGGCCAGGCCCCGAGCGCCACCGATCCGAACGACAACGACTTTCGCGCGGTGGTGGCCGAGCTCGGCGCGGGCGGCGGGCCGAGCGACGTCGCGGTCTACGATGAGGCCAGCGGCCGCCGCGTGGTGCTCGCCTCGACGCCCGATACCCGGGAGATCGTCGTGATCGACGCCGATACCGCCGAGTTCCGCTCGATCCCGATCAGCGATCCGATCGATCGCATCCTGGTGTTCTCCGACGGCGACGCGGCGCCCCACAAGGCGGTGTTCGCGTCGATCGGCGCGGGCCTGCCGCGCCTCTACGTGCTCGACCTCGAGCATCTCGCCGACCCGCTCGTCCAGCCCGCGCTGACGCCGATCAGCCTCGACAAGCCGGTGCGCGACGTCGTCGCCGTTCCGGGGCGCGACCTCGCGATGATCGTCCACAACGACGCGCGCACCGTGCTCGGCCTCCTCGACCTCGGCACCGCGGCGACCGCGCCGCTGCTCGGCGTGGGCCGGCTCGACGACTACGACTTCTCGCCCGACGGCTCGCACCTGATCGGCGCCACCACGGGCGTCGCGCGGGTCGGCTTCGTCGCGCTCGACAACCTGCACCCGACCGACTTCCGGCTCGATGACCTGCCGGCCCACGTCCTGGCCACCGCCAACAACAAGATCTTCGTCGACCACGGCGGCACCTTCGGCCACGCGACGATCATTCCTTCCCCGAGCTCTGACCGCAGCGAGGCGGTCGTGCTGTCGGGTTTTCTGACCGCCGACCTGCTCGACGAGGAGCCCTGACATGCGCGCCATCCCGTTGACCCTTCTCACCGTTCTGGGCCTGGCCGCCGCCGCGCACGCCGACCCCCGCAACGAGCTCTCGCTCGGCGGCGCCGCGCGGGCGCTGCGCTCTCCGAGCGCCAACGCGGTCACCGATCGCAACCTCGGCGGCACATCGGTCGGCGCCGCGCGCGACCTCGATATCGACATCGGGCCGGCGTCCCTCTGGGCCAGCGCCGGCCTCACCACCGGCTCGACCGACGGCACGATGTTCCAGCGCCTCACCACCAAGGTCGATGCCCTCGCGCTCACCGGCGGCCTGGGCGCGCGCTACGCCCTCCACCGCCTGATCCACCTCAGCGCGCGCCTCGAGCTCGGCGCCCAGCGCGTTCGCCTCGACATCGACGACGGCAGCGCCGCGGTCTCCGATCACGCCTGGGGCCGCATGGCTGCCGCCTCCGCGGCGATCGATCTGATCGGCCGGCTGGGCCAGCGCCTCGGCTTCGGGTTCCGCGTCGAGGCCGGCTACACGATGACCCAGGCGATCTCGCTCGTCCCCCACCGCCGCGTCGACGGCGACACCCTCATGCTGCCGATGACCGACGCCTCGATCGGCAACCTCGATCTCGGCGGCCCCACGTTTGGAGCATCGCTCGTCGGCCAGTTCTGATGCTGGTAGGCGGGCTTCAGCCACTGCCGGCGAAGCTGATACAATGCCGAGATGCGAGGGCTGACGGCCGACATGACAAACGTCGCGTTCCGCCCGTACTTTCTGTGGGACGAGGACGTTTCGATCGATGAGCTGCATCGGGTCCTGGCTGGTCCGGACAGTCCAAGGCGCGACCAGCTGCTCAGGAAGATGCTGCGCGAGGCGCGCGATATCGATGTCTGGTACTTCGTGCGCCCGGTCGAGGTCGCTCGCGTTCTCGAGCGGCTGAAGCGCCGGCTCGGTCGTCGTTACGGATTCTGGCGGTTCCTCATCGAAGGCTGGCGCAGCCATGGCCTCCTCGGTACATAGCAAGCTGACTCCCCT
>DATIPJ010000342.1:0-4224 GCA_035472155.1 Kofleriaceae bacterium | reverse complement strand
CTGCTCACCAACATCCCGCCCGATTATGTGCGCATTTCGTCGGGCCTGGGCGCCGCGGCGCCGCAAAACATCATCGTTCTGCCGGTCGTGTTCGAAGGCCAGGTGAAGGGCGTGCTCGAACTCGCATCCCTGGAGCGGTTCACGCCGATGCACCACGGCTTCCTCGATCAGCTCACCGAATCCATCGGCATCGTGCTCAACAGCGTCGAGGCGACGATGCAGACCGAAGGGCTGCTCATGCAGTCCCAGCAGCTTGCCGGCGAGTTGCAGACTCAGCAGCGGGTGCTGCAGCAGACCAACGAGGAGCTGGCATCCAAGGCCAAGCAGCTCGCCGAGCAGAACGCCGAGGTCGAGCGCAAGAACAAGGAGGTCGAGCAGGCGCGGCGCGCCCTCGAGGAGAAGGCCGCCGAGCTCGCGCTGACCTCGAAGTACAAGTCCGAGTTCCTCGCCAACATGTCGCACGAGCTGCGCACGCCGCTCAACTCGATCCTGATCCTCGGGCAGCAGCTCGGCGACAACGTCGGCGGCAACCTGACGGCCAAGCAGATCGAGTTCGCCAAGAACATCCACTCGGCGGGCACCGATCTGCTCACGCTGATCAACGACATCCTCGATCTGTCGAAGATCGAGTCCGGTTCGGTCACGGTCGAGCCCGAGGACATCACGTTCTCCAACCTGCGCGATACCGTGCACCGCACGTTCCACCACCTCGCCGAGGCGAAATCGATCGCGTTCAACGTCGAGATCGATCCGGCGCTGCCGCGCGCGCTGACCAGCGACCCCAAGCGGCTCCAGCAGATCCTGAAGAACCTCCTGTCCAATGCGTTCAAGTTCACGTCGCAGGGCTACGTCTCGATGTCGGTGCGCCACATGACCGCGGGCTGGTCGCCCGATCACCCGGTGCTCGGCTCGGCGGGCGCCGCGGTCGCGTTCATGGTGAGCGACACCGGCATCGGCATCGCGCCCGAGAAGCAGAAGCTGATCTTCGAGGCGTTCCAGCAGGCCGACGCCGGCACCAGCCGCAAGTACGGCGGCACCGGCCTCGGCCTCGCGATCAGCCGCGAGCTGGCGAACCTGCTCGGCGGCGAGATCAAGCTGATCTCCAAGCCGGGCAGCGGCAGCACGTTCACGCTGTACCTGCCGCTCGCGTACACCGGGCCGTCGCAGCGCCCGCTGCCGAATCCGGGCGCGCCGGGCGCATACCCGCGGGTGACGGTGCCGATGCCGGTGCTGTCGATCGCCAAGGGTGAGGAGACGGTGGCCGACGACCGCGACGACATCGCCGCGGGCGACGCGGTGATGCTCATCATCGAGGACGATCCACACTATGCGCGGATCCTGCTCGGCATCGCGCGCACCAAGGGCTTCAAGGGCCTGGTCGCCAACCGCGGCCAGCAGGCGCTGGCGCTGGCGCGCGAGTACCTGCCGATGGCGATCACGCTCGACGTGTTCCTGCCCGACATGCTGGGCTGGACGGTGCTCAACAACCTCAAGCTCGATCCGACGACGCGCCACATCCCGGTCCAGATCCTGTCGGTCGAGGAGGAGCGCCAGCACGGCCTCTCGCACGGCGCGTTCTCCTACCTGGTCAAGCCGGCGACCACCGGCGAGCTCGAGTCGGCGTTCGAGCGCCTGCGGGCCTACCTCGCGCCGCACACCAAGCGGCTGCTCGTCGTCGAGGACAACGACCGCGAGCGCGCGAGCATCGTCGAGCTGCTCCAGCACGCCGACATCGAGATCGCCGCGGTCGGCACCGGTGCCGATGCGCTCGCGGCGCTGCGCGGCGGTTCGTTCGACTGCTGCGTGGTCGACCTGCGGCTGCCTGACATGACCGGCTTCGAGCTGCTCGACCAGCTGCAGGCCGAGACCGCGCTCCAGACGATCCCGATCGTGGTGTTCACCGGCAAGGAGCTCAACCACGACGAGGAGGCGCGGCTGCGCGCGGTCGCCAAGAGCGTCGTGCTCAAGGACGTGCAGTCGCCCGAGCGCCTGCTCGACGAGACCTCGCTGTTCCTCCACCGGGTGATCGCCGACCTCCCGGAGAGCAAGCGCAAGATGATCGAGCGTCTGCATGGCTCGACCGAGGCGCTCGCGCACCGCAAGGTGCTCGTCGTCGACGACGATGCGCGCAACATCTTCGCGCTGACCACGGTGCTCGAGACCCAGGACATGGACGTCGTCAGCGCCACCAACGGTCGCCAGGCGATCGACATCATCCAGACCACGCCCGAGCTCAGCGTGGTCCTCATGGACATCATGATGCCCGAGATGGACGGTTACGAGACCATGCGCGAGATCCGGAAGGACCCTCGCTTCCGCACGCTACCGATTCTCGCGCTCACTGCCAAGGCCATGAAGGGCGACCGCGAGAAATGCCTGCAAGCAGGTGCGTCCGATTACATCGCGAAGCCAGTCAACACAGATCAGCTGTTGTCGCTTCTTCGCGTGTGGTTGTATCGGTAGACCGATGGAGGACGTGGTCAACATCCTGCTGGTGGACGACGAGGAGCGCAACCTCGACGCCCTCGAGGTGATCCTCGACGATCCGGCCTATCGGCTGCTCCGCGCCGACGAGGCCGACAAGGCGCTCCGCCACCTCCTCGCGCACGACGTCGCGGCGATCGTGCTCGACATCAAGATGCCCGGCGTCAGCGGCTTCGAGCTCGCGCAGCTGATCAAGGGCACCAAGAAGTTTCGCCAGATCCCGATCGTGTTCCTCACCGCGTACATGGTCGACGACCAGGACATCCTCGCCGGCTACGGCGCGGGCGCGGTCGACTACCTCACCAAGCCGGTCAACCCGGCCGTGCTGCGCCACAAGATCGCCGTGTTCGCCGAGCTGTTTCGCAAGACGCGCGCGCTGGCCGAGCTCAACGACAGCCTCGAGGCGCGCGTGCAGCAGCGCACGGCGGAGCTCGAGAAGTCCGAGGCCGCGCTGCGCAGCGCCAACCAGGAGAAGGACTCGTTCCTCGCCACGCTGGCCCACGAGCTGCGCAATCCGCTGGCGCCGCTGCGCACCGGCCTCGACATCCTGCTCCACGCGCCAGACCCGACGCCGACCGCATCCAAGGTCATGGCGGCGATGAACCGCCAGCTCGACCACATGGTGCGATTGATCGACGACCTGCTCGACATCTCGCGCATCACGCGCGGCGTGCTCGAGCTTCGCAAGGAGCGCGCCGATCTGTCGTCGATCATCCAGCAGGCGATCGAGACCGCGAGCCCGTTCCTCGAGAAGCGCAAGCAGCAGGTCGTGGTGCGACGAACCGGGGTGTGCCTCGTCGAGGCCGATACCACGCGCGTGTGCCAGATCATCGGCAACCTCCTGCATAACGCGTCGAAGTACACGCCGACGGGCGGCGAGATCGCGGTCGAGCTCGAGCGCAGCGGCGGGCAGGCGATCGTGCGCGTCATCGACCCGGGCATGGGCATCTCGGCCGACCAGCTCGAGCGCGTGTTCGACATGTTCACGCGCATCGATCGCAAGGCCGCGCACGGCGACGGTGGCCTCGGCATCGGCCTGGCGATCTCGCGCCGGCTCGCCGAGCTGCACGGCGGCTCGCTCCACGCCGCGAGCCTGGGCGAGGGCAAGGGCGCGACGTTCACGGTTTCGCTGCCCGCGCTGGCCGAGATCACGGCGGTGCCGCCCGCGCGGACGCGACCGATGCTGGGCGGCGCTGCCCTGCGCATCGTCGTCATCGAGGACAATGCCGACGCCGCCGAGACCCTGGTGATGTGGCTCGAGGAGCTCGGCCACTCGGTGCGCCTCGCGATGACCGGCCCCGAGGGGCTCGCGCTGGTGCGCGAGGCCGGCCCCGATCTGGTGCTGTGCGACGTCGGGCTTCCCGGCATGGACGGCGTGGAGGTCTGTCGCAATGTGCGCCGGCTCGAGAACGGCGACTCGCCGGTCATGGTCGCGCTCACCGGCTGGGGCATGGACGCCGATCGCCGCCGCACCGGCGAGGCGGGCTTCGATCACCACCTGGTCAAGCCGGTCGCTCTCGACAAGCTGCGCGACATCCTCGGCTCGGTCCGCGCGCGCTAGGGCCACATGATCACGTGCTCCGGCGTCACGTCATCGCCGGACACGCTGCGCAGGTGCGATATCAGCCGCGACGGAGTGCGAGGCGAGCCCAGGAGGCGTACTCGCGGACCAGCCAGCCGAGGGCGCGGCCGCGATCGCGATACTCGAGGCTGTCGTCGATGTGCCAGGGGTGGGCGTCG
>DATIPJ010000341.1:0-3281 GCA_035472155.1 Kofleriaceae bacterium | reverse complement strand
GCTCCGGACGCGACGGCGGCGGCCCGAGGACGGCGACCCCGAGCTGCTGGTCGAGATCGCCGAGCAGACCGATCCTGCGGCGAGGACCGCAGCGCGCGCGGCGCTCGACGCGCTGTTTCGCCATGAGCCCGAGGACACGGCGCTGATCGCTGTCCTGCACCTGCACGACCGCATGACCCTCGAGGAAGTGGCGGCGGAGGTCGGGATGTCCGTGTCAGGGGTGCGCAAGCGCCTGTACAAGCTCCGCTCAAAACTCCATGCCTTGGAGGCCCACCGTGACACGTCTTCCTGACTGGCTCGTCGAACGCGAGGCGCTCGACGAGGTTGCCCCCGCGAGCCGGGCGCGCATCGAGCGCGCAGACCCGCGCGAGCTCGCCGAGCGGATCGCCGAGCTGCGCGACGAGAATGCAGGCGAGCTGGCGCGCCACCCGCCCGCGGCCGCGGTCGCCCAGATCGAGGCGCGCGTCGCGGCCGAGCGCCGCCTGCGTGTCGCGCGCCGCCGGCGGCAGCTGCGCTGGCTCGGGATCGCGGCGAGCGCGGCGGCTGCGGTGCTCGCGCTGCGGCTGGTCGCCGTGCGCGGCGGCCCGGGCGGCGCCGCGGTGATACCCGGCGACACGCTGGACGACGGCACGCGCGTCAAGGGCTCGCCTCGGCTGCTGGCGTTCCGCCAGGCCGGCCAGCAGGTCGAGCGGCTCGCGCAGGACGCAGTCGTTCATGCCGGCGACGTCATCCAGCTGCGCTACAACGCGGCCGGGCAGGGCTTCGGCGTGATCGCGTCAGTCGACGGTGCGGGCGTGGTCACGCTGCATTTCCCGCTCAGCGAGCAGGCGCCGCCGCAGGCGACCGCCGTATCGACGGAGACGGCCACGCTGCCCGATGCCTATGCGCTCGACGACGCGCCGAGCTTCGAGCGGTTCTTCTTCATCACCGCCAACGACCCGGTCGATGTCCGGCAGACGCTCGACGCGGTGCGCGCGCTGGCCCACCGCGACGACTGCGCGACTGGCAAGCTCGAGCTACCCAGCGGGCTGCAGCAGTGGTCGCTGCGCCTGCGCAAGCCCGCGCGCTCTCCCGACGAGCCGTCTACCCACGAGCCGTCCACCCACGAGTCGCCCACCCACGAGTCGCCCACCCACGAGTCGCCCCACGAGGGGCGATGAGGACCGCCATGACCTCCCGTCTTGTGTTCTGCGTTGTCTGTGCGCTCGTCCTGTCGACGGGCGCGATACCCAACCCCGCCGGCGCGGCGACCCCGATGCCGCTGCGGCGCTTCGCGCTCGTGATCGGCAGCAACAACGGCGGAACCGTGCGCGAGCGACTGCGCTATGCGGCGCGCGACGCCAAGAACATCGCCGACGTGCTGCGCCAGCTCGGCGGTGTGGAGCAGGTCGACCTGACGCTGCTCAGCGAGCCGGGCAAGGAGGAGCTCGACCGCGCGTTCGACTCCGTTTCGGACCGCGTGCGCGCCGACCGCAAGCGCGGCCAGCGCGTGGAGCTCGTCGTCTACTACTCGGGCCACGCCGATGAATCGGGCATCTTGCTCGGCGGCGTGCACTACGACTACGGCAAGCTGCGCCAGCGGATCCGCGACGTGCCGGCCGACGTTCACATCGCGATCCTCGACAGCTGCGCGTCGGGCAGCTTCACGCGGATGAAGGGCGGCTCGCGGATGCCGCCGTTCCTGCAGGACAAGTCGAACCAGGTCTCCGGGTTCGCGTTCCTGTCGTCGAGCTCGGCCGACGAGAACGCACAGGAATCAGACCGCATCGGCGCGTCGTTCTTCACCTACTTCTTCGTCGCGGGGCTGCGCGGTGCGGCCGATCGCAACCACGATGGCAAGATCACGCTGACCGAGGCGTACCAGTTCGCGTACGAGCAGACGCTCGGCCGCACGCAGAACACGGCGCACGGGCCGCAGCATCCCGCGTACGACATGCACCTCTCGGGCACCGGCGACGTGGTCATCACCGATCTGCGCAGCACCGAGTCATCGCTGGTGCTGCCGTCGGCGCTGCGCGGGCGGATCACCATCGTCGACCAGACCGGCCGCGTCGCGGTCGAGCTGACCAAGGAGGCGGGTGACCCGCTCAGCCTCGCGCTGCCCAACGAGACCTACTCGGTGCACGTCGAGAACACCAACGGCGAGTTCGTCGCCACGGTCATCCTCGATCGCGGCGGCGAGTTCGCATTCGAGGAGAACGCGCTGCGCCGCGTGTCGCCCGAGAGCACGACCGCGCGCGGCAGCGTACCCGACGTGCGCGACGTCGCGCGCAACCACGACCGCGACGACGACGACCGCGACGATGACGACGGAGACTCCGATACCGATTCCGGCAAGCACCATCACCGCTCGTGGTACCGCAAGATCGGCGCGAGCTTCGGCGGCGGGTTCCGCGTCGAGCGGCCCTCGACACCGACGGGCTTCGACGCCCTGGTCACCCTCGGCGGCACGTCGCGCGAGGTCCATGGCAGCCCGGTGATCGGCGTCGCCGAGACCGGCGACCTCGCGATCGGTGCGACGCTCGGCGGCAAGGTTGGCTTTGCGTACGACATGAGCTTCGGGTTCGGCCCCGGTCTCTTCATCGGGAGGAACCTCCAGCTCGGCGCGACGATCGGCTTCGGATTCAGCGGCATCACGGGCGGCACCCTCGACTTCGCGTGGAAGGTCCCGACCGAAGGCTTCGTGATCCTCGAGCTGTCGCCGGATATCCGACCGATGGCGTACTTCCGCCAGGACTATCTGTTCAGCTCCGACGCGCGCAAGAACGGCTCCAAGATGGCGCGCTGGGGCGATGAGTCCGAGGCCGGCGCGGGTCTGCGGTTCAGCGGCAGCCTCGACGGCTTCATCTACGGCAGCCTGCGCGAGATGGCGGGCGTGCGCTACTGGGGCATCGGCCTGGGCGCGGTGCTCTAGTCCCGGCTCTTGCAGTCGGCGCTGCAGCCGTCCCCCGAGACGTGGTTGCCGTCGTCGCACACCTCGCCGGCCTCGACATCGAGGATGAGATTGCCGCAGGTCTCGTCGCTCTTGCAGTCGGCGCTGCAGCCGTCCCCGGGGACGCGGTTGCCGTCGTCGCACACCTCTCCGACGGCGGCGTCGACGATGCCGTTGCCACAGACCTCCGTGCTTCTGCAGTTAGCGCTGCAGCCATCACCAGAGAGGTGGTTGCCGTCGTCGCAGATCTCTCCCACGGCGATATCGAGGAAGAGATTGCCGCAGGTCTCGTCGCTCTTGCAGTCGGCGCTGCAGCCGTCCCCGGGGACGCGGTTGCCGTCGTCGCACA
>DATIPJ010000340.1:0-5435 GCA_035472155.1 Kofleriaceae bacterium | reverse complement strand
CGACCTGAACAAGCTGATGTACTCGGGCATGGTGTGGGAAGTCGGCGCTGACGGCACGCGGCTCTGATCTCGAAGAACGACGAGCAGAGAGCTGGCAGGTGCAGGGCCGCGCGACGCGACGCGCGGAGGGGTGAATGGACCGGCTTGCCGGTCCATCCCCCAGAGGGGGGTCATCGGGAAAGCCCCCTATCGATCGACGCAAGACGTCGACCTCGTGGGCAAGCGGGCCAAGGCATAGTCGTGCTGATCGACTTCTTGTTCGAGCTGCGCGCGCGCAAGCTGCCGGTATCGACCCACGAGTGGATGGCGCTCATGGAGGCGATGGCGCTCGGGCTCCACGAGAGCTCGCTCGACGGGTTCTACCAGCTGTGCCGCACGCTGTGCGTGAAGGACATCGCGCTCTACGACGCCTACGACGAGGCATTCCTGTCGTACTTCAAGGGCGTGCACGCCGATGCGCTGCGGCTCACCGAGGAGCTTCAGGCCTGGCTCGCCAACCCGCGCGCGCTCGAGGGCCTCACCGACGAGCAGCGCGAGGCGCTCAAGGCGCTCGATCTGGAGAAGCTGCGCGAGCTATTCGAGCAGCGCCTGCGCGAGCAGAAGGGCCGCCATGACGGCGGCAACCGCTGGATCGGCACCGGCGGCACCTCGCCGTTCGGCACCGGCGGCAAGAACCCCACCGCGATGCGCGCGGGAGGCGGCGGCGGGCGCAGCGCGATGCAGGTCGCCGACGAGCGCCGGTTCCGCGAGTACCGCCGCGACGTCGTGCTCGACGTCCGCCAGATCGACGTCGCGCTGCGCGGCCTGCGCCGGCTCGGCCGCGAGGGCGCGATCGAGGAGCTCGACCTCGACGAGACGATCGACCAGACCTGCAAGAACGCGGGCGAGATCGAGATCGTGTTCCGGCCGCCGCGCCGCAACCGCGTCAAGGTCCTCCTGCTCATGGACGTCGGCGGCTCGATGGATCCGCACGCCGAGCTGATGAGCCGGATGTTCACCGCGGCGTCGCGCACCGGGCGGTTCGCCAAGTTCCGCAGCTACTACTTCCACAACTGCGTCTACAACTCGGTCTACGAGGACGCGCAGTTCAGAAAGGGCGTCCCGGTCGCCGATCTGCTCGCGAACAGCGACCGCGACGAGAAGCTCGTCCTGGTCGGCGACGCGCTCATGCACCCGGCCGAGCTGCTCGATCCGGGCGGCGCGTCGTTCCTGTACTCGCAGAACCGCGCGTCGGGCCATGAATGGCTGCGCCGCCTCGCCGCGCACTTCCGCAGCTCGGCGTGGCTCAACCCCGAGCCCGAGCGGTTCTGGGCCGGCACGACGATCGAGGTCATCGCCAGCGTGTTCGCGATGTGGCCGCTCACGCTCGACGGCCTGTCGCAAGCCGTCCGTTTCCTGGTGCGCGGCGGCGAGCGGCCGCGCGTCGGTGACCCGGGCCGCTGGATGAAGGCGATCGTCGGCTGAGCGCCGGCGTCGCTCGCGTTCATCGATTCAATTGTGCGGCTTGTCGAAGCTCGGCTCCGGCTCGGCGGCCGAGCCCGAGGAGCCAGTGCCGGTACCCGACGCGCCCGAGGGGGAAGGCGTGGGCGCAGGAGGCGGGGCGGGCGTCGTGCCCGACGGTGACGTCACCGGGCCCGGCGACGCGGCGGAGCCGTCGGCCGAGCCATTGGTCGGCGCGGTCGCATCCGAGCCTTGGCCCGTGGTGTCCGAGCCCTTGCCGCTGCCGGTGCTGGCGTTCGAGCCGCCCGTCCGGGTGACCGCCGGAGCGGTCAACAGCTTCTCCTGGAGCTTGGTGATCATGCGGGTGTCCTCCTCGGTGAGCTTGCCGAGGTCGACCGTGCGCTCGAGCGCGCGGTAGCCGCTCTTGCGCAGCTGCACCCGGATCGACTTCTTCTGCGCCTGGGCGGCGGTCAGCTCGATGTCGAACGGCGTGGTGTGCCCGGTGGCGCCGCTGTCGACGAGGATCAACGCCCCCGACGGCTCGCTGTCGATCGACAGCACGCGCGGCTTGGCGATCAGCGTCGCCGAGCGGTTCGGATCGCCGCCCTTCAGGTCGACCTCGAGGGTCGCGTAGCCATGCGCGCTGATCCGCGCCTTGTAGGGCTTGCCCTTCTCGAGCTTGGCCGTGAACGGCGCGGGCCCGCTCTGGCCGGCCCCGGCGATCTCGACCGTCGCGCCCTCGACGCTGGCGCTGATCACGGTATCGGCGGTCTCGGCGTGGGTCGCGTCGCTGCCCGCGGGCGGCGCCGCGCTGCCCGGGGTCGCCGTCCCGGTCGCCACGGCGGCCGAGCCCGGCGTCGGCGCCGATCCGGGCTGGGTCGAACCGGCGTGGTCTTGCTGCTCGGCGGTCGTCCTCGGCCGGAGGACGAGGAACCACACGGCCGCGCCGGCGCCGGCGACCAGCAGGAGAAGGAGGATCACGATCGGCGCGCTGCTCCGCGGCTTGACCGGCGGAAATCGCGCGGGCTCGGTGGGCTCGGCGGGCAGGGCGCGCATCCCCGACGACATCCCCGGCCCGTCGAGGACCACCTGGCCGATCGACGGCCCCTGCGGGCCCTGCGGGTCGAACGGCAGCGAGAGCGGCGGCGGATACGAGGGCGGCGTCGAGACCCGGGCCCGCGCCGGCTCGAGGCCGAGGCGCGTCTTGGCCGGTGATTCGCTGGCGGGCAGCGGCGAGCCCATCGGTGGATCGATGCGGGGCGAGGGCGACGTATCGAGCAGCCTGGGCCGGCTGCCCGAGCCCCGATCGCTCGACGAACCCAGCCCGCCCAGGCCACCGAGCTCCGGCGGCGTCGGCAGATCGGGCGCCTCGGGACTGTCGCCCATCGGGCGGGTCTCGGCGCGCTCCATCGCCGAGTCGGCGCGCGCGGGATCGGGGCGGCCATCGGGCCTACCATTGATCCGCCGCGCGGCGAGCTCGTCCTGCGCACCGCCTTCGGCGGTCTGGGCGATCAGCTCGTCGAGCGCGCGAACCTTGGTCGCCTCCTCGAACGCCTCATCGGGGAACTCGTCGGCGTCCGAGTGAAACGGGATCGGCTTGGGCAGCGGCGTGTGCGAGTCGCCGTGCGGCGTGTCCTCGCGGCCGGTCCGCTGGCCGTTGTTCTTGCCGAGCAGCGCGTCCTGCATGGGCGCGGGCGCCACGCGGGTCGGCGTGTCGGTGAACAGCGGCGGCTTCGTGGTGTCGGCGGCAGGGCGCTGCGGCGCCTGCTTGGCCTTCTCGGCCAGGATCCGCTCGAGGATGCCCTGGCTGCCGTCGGCCAGCCGGTCGAATCGGACGCCCATGCCGGGCGCGATCGCGGGCCGGCTCGGATCGTTCTCGCGCGTCCACACGACCGTGCCCTCGCCCGCGATCAGCGGTGAGGCGTCGCGCAGCTGAAACTCGAACTTCATCTGCGTACCGACGGCGAGCGGCTCTTTGGTGCGGATGAAGATCCCGCCCTGACTGACATCGACCGCGTAGCGCTCGATGAATTGCTCCAGCGTCTCGCTCTTGAATTTGATCTTGAGCGTGACCGGGGTGCGTTTCCCTTGTCGGGTGTTTGGATCGACCAAGCAATTCTCCGCAATCGGCACGCTGCGACTCGCGCCCCTACTGCGCCAGCGCAAGACGCCGATTCCGCTCGATTCTAGGGCGGCGTCTCGCGCAATGCAACGCGACCATGGTTTTGTGTATGTTCCGCGACGATGTCGACGCAGATCCGGTCGCTCCGCCGCGTCCTGGTAGCCAACCGAGGAGAGATCGCAGTACGGGTGATGCGCACCTGCAAGGAACGGGGCCTCGAGACCGTCGCGGTGTACAGCGACGTGGATCGGCTGGCGCCGCACGTCCAGCTCGCCGACGCCGCGGTCGCGCTCGGCCCGCCGGTGGCCGCCCAGAGTTACCTCTCGATCGAAAAGATCCTCGCGGCGTGCCGCGACACCGGCGCAGATGCCGTACACCCGGGCTACGGATTCCTCTCGGAGAATGAAGACTTCGCCGAGGCGTGCGCCGCGGCCGGTATCGTCTTCATCGGCCCTAGCCCCGATGCCATGCGCCGGATGGGGAGCAAGACCGAGGCCCGCAAGACGGTGTCGGCGGCAGGCACACCCGTCGTCCCGGGAGACAACGGTCCGGCCGGTGACGGGTTCCCGACCGCGGAGCAGGCGCTGGCCGCCGCGCGCAAGGTCGGCTTCCCGGTCCTCATCAAGGCGGCGGCGGGTGGCGGCGGCAAGGGCATGCGCCTGGTCGCGGGTGAGGCGGAATTTACCGCCGCCTTTGATGGCGCGCGCCGCGAGGCCACCGCGGCGTTCGGGGATGGCACGGTGTACCTCGAGAAGGCGATCGAGCGGCCGCGCCACATCGAGATCCAGGTGTTCGGCGACCACCACGGCAGCCTGGTCCACCTCGGCGAGCGCGACTGCTCGATCCAGCGCCGCCACCAGAAGGTGATCGAGGAGGCGCCCTCGCCGGTGGTGTCGGCCGAGCTGCGCGCCCGGATGGGCGCCGCGGCGGTCGCGGCCGCGCGCGCGGTGTCGTACGTCGGCGCCGGCACCTGCGAGTTCCTGCTCGGGGCCGACGGCGGGTTCTACTTCCTCGAGATGAACACGCGCCTGCAGGTCGAGCACCCGGTGACCGAGATGATCTACGGCCTGGACCTGGTGAGCTGGCAGCTCGACGTCGCCGAGGGACGGCCGCTGCCGCTGACCCAGCCCGAGCTCGATGCCCGCCGGCGCGGCCACGCCATCGAGTGCCGGGTCTACGCCGAGGACCCGGTCAAGTTCCTGCCGTCGCCGGGGACGATCACCCACCTGCGCGTGCCCGACGGGCCGTACGTGCGCAACGACTCGGGGTGCTACGAGGGCGCCGAGATCCCCGTGCACTACGATCCGATGATCTCCAAGCTCGTCGTGTGGGGAGAGGATCGCCCGCGCGCGCTGGCGCGGATGCGGCGCGCGCTCGACGAGTACCAGGTGCGGGGCATCGAGACCAACCTGGCGTTCCACCGGCGGTGCGTGCGGCAAGCGGCGTTCGCCGCGGGCGATTACGACACCGGCTTCATCGCGCGCAATGCCAAGGAGCTGGCGCCGCGCGCGGGCGAGCGCGAGCTCGAGGCGGCGATCATCGCGGCGGCGCTCGACGCGGTCACCGCAGCGCCGTCGGCGGCAGCGCCGACGGCGGGCGCCAACCACCCGCCCACCGGTGAGATGTCTGCCTGGCGCCGCCAGCTGCGGTAGAGGCGGCGTTAACGATCACGGAAATTGCGCGCGCGATCGGTGGGGTGGGATCTATGATCATACGCCGACGGCCGAGCTGATCAACGGAGAATCATCCTCGGAATTGGCAGATCACCCGGTCGATTGCGTAGGCGCGTCTCTGTGATTGCGTGAACCGTTCGCAGTCGGTAGAATGCCCCGGGCGCCGGCTTCTTCTTGCCCGGGGGCAGCGCGAAAGTGAC
>DATIPJ010000339.1:0-9079 GCA_035472155.1 Kofleriaceae bacterium | reverse complement strand
CGGATCAGGTGCTCGGGCGGAATGACCGCTGGCTTCTTCGGGGACAGCGCGATCGGATCGAGCTCGGTGGTGCCGCAGAAGTAGCAGGCGCCATTGAGGATCAGCTCGTGGTCGCAGTGCCCGCAGCGGACGCAGATGCCGGTCTCGCGCACGGCGTGGCTGCACGTCGGGTCGCCGTGGCCGGGTGGCGGCCGCTCGGTCATGATCGGACGGTAGCGCGAAGCCGGTTGGCAAGCCCGGAGTAGCGCAGCGCGCGGCGCTTGCCGGCGGTGACCAGCAGGTGCTTGGTCCCGACGATCGCCGCGCCGGTGCGGGCGCGCGTGATGCCGGTGTAGATCAGCTCGCGGGTGACCAGCGGCAGGTCCTCGTGCGGCAGGATCAGCGCGACCGCATCGAGCTCGCTGCCCTGGCTCTTGTGGACGGTCAGCGCCCACGACAGCTCGAGGTGATCGCGCAGCGCCTCGATCGCGAACGGCCGCAGCTCGCCGCCGGTGCGGAACACCGCGCGGTAGTGGTGGCGGCCGAGTCCCTCGTCGGCGCGCACCACGATGCCCTGGTCGCCGTTGAACAGGCCGCGCTGGTAGTCGTTGGCGGTGATCATGACCGGCTCGCCGGGAACCAGCTCGGGCCGCCCGCTGACCGACATGCGCTCGAGCGCGAGCTCGTGGAGGTGTGCGTTGATCGCGTGCGACCCGGTGGCGAGCGCGCGCGTGACCGTGAGGACGCGGGCGCGCGACAGGAGGTGCCACATCCGCTCGAGGTCGTCGCGCTCCTCGGGGTCGATGCAGCCGCCGGTGAAGTGAAACACGCGCTCGGCGGTGCGCAGCGCGCGCGGCCCCTCGAAGTGGTGCCACAGGCCTTCGGCGACCGCGAGCGCGGCGGCCTGCGGGTCGGGGGCGGCCGACGGGTCGACCCATTCGACGCCGGCGAACGCGAGCGTGCCCGGGGTGCGCGGCGTCGCCAGCGCGTGGCCGCGCTCGACGAGGCGCTGCACGGCCCCGTCGTGGACGGCGGCCGCGGCGTCGTACACCGCGCGCCCGTTGGGATCGCTGGTGTTCATGCGGTAACTCGACGCCAGCACCCCGACGCGCGCGCCGGCGGGGCCGTCGGGCGCCGCCAGGTCGGCCAGGATCTGGCCGGCGTCGATCGCGGGCAGCTGGTGCGCGTCGCCGATCAAGATCAGCGGTGCACCCGCGGGCAGCGCATCGAGCAGCGCGTCCATCACCTCGAGGTCGATCATCGAGGCCTCGTCGACGATCACCGCGCCGAACGGCAGCGGGCTCTGGGCGTGGTGGGCGAACCGCTCGCCGCGGTAGCCGAGCAGGCGGTGCAGCGTCTGCGCCACCGGCGGCGCGGCGGCGAGCGCGCGGTCGGCCTCGCTGGGGTCGCGGATCGCCGCGAGCTGCTGGCCGATCACCTCGGTCAGCCGGTTGGCCGCCTTGCCGGTCTGCGCCGCGAGCGCGATCGGGCCCACGCCGATGCGCGCGAGGCCGCGCACGATCGCCGCCGCGACCACCGTCTTGCCGGTGCCCGGGCCGCCGGTGACGATCGCCAGCTTGCCGGTGAGCGCGAGGCGGACCGCGCGGGTCTGCTCGTCGGACAGCATCGCCGCGCCCGGCCGCTGTGCGAGGTCGAGCAGCGCCGCGTCGGCGTTGCGCGCGCCGGCGGCCGCCTCGCTGCGCGTGTCGCTCGCGTTGAGCCGCTCGGAGAGCCGGCGCGCCACCCGGTCCTCGAGCCACCGCGCGCGCTCGGTGTACAGGCAGCCGCCGTCGACGATCAGCGGCAGCCGCTGGTCGCGCGTGCCGACCACCGAGTCGAACTGCGGCATGCCGGTGAGCTTGCCGATCGCGCGCATCAGCGCCGGGGCTTCGCCGGCCATCCCGGCGAGCCTCGCGATCTCGTTGACCAGCGTGCGCAGGTGGCCGCGCGGCGACGGATCGAGCGGCAGGCACGTCGAGCCCTGGCGCTGCGCGATCAACAGCGCGAGCACGAGCACGCCGAGCGTCATCGGGTCGCGCCCGCCGAACCACTGATCCGCAGCGACCAGCTCCTCGGCGAGGTAGAGCCCCTCGTCGCCGAGGTCGCAGCAGCGCGCGCCGACCCCGAGCCGCCGGAACATGTCGGCCCCCGACTGCGGCTCGAACCGAGATCGCAGCGTGCCGCGCGGCGACAGCGCCGACGTCACGCGTGCACCTCGGGCTCGTACGCGGCGATCCGCGCCAGCCAGTCGGTCCACCCGGCGAGCGTGTCCTCGGCGATCCGGATCGGCACGGTGATGTCGTGGCGCACGAACGCGAACAGCAGGCCCGCGAGCCGCCGCCGCCCGCGCAGCCGGTCGGCCGCGATCGCATACAGCCGCGCCTGCACCGCATAGCGCTCGCGCACCCGGCGCTGCGCCGCGGCCGCGAGGTCCTCGCCGGCCAGCAGGTCGCTCTTGTAGTCGAGCACCCAGAGCTCGTCGTCCCACGCGATCAGGCCATCGATGAAGCCCTTCACGAGCCCGCGCACCGGCGCTGCGGCGGCCGGCGCCTCGGCGATCGCTGGAAGGGCCGGGATCGCCGGAATTGCCGGAATTGCCGGAATTGCCGGAATTGGATACCCGAACTCGACCTCGCGCGCGAATGCGATCGCCTCGGTGAGCGGCGGCAGCGTGCTGCCATCGACCAGCGCGAGCGGCTGCGTCAGCGTCCGGTACACGATCGCCGCGGCGTGCGGCAGCGTGCGCTCGGCGATGCCGCGCGCGCGCGCCTTGTCGGCGATCGTCGCCGCGATCTCCGGATCGCTCGCCCACGCAGCCAGATCGGGCGCGGCGCGCGCGACCGCGAGGTCTGCGACCTCGAGCACGTCGTGCAGCAGGAGCCCCGAGCTCGCGCCCGGCGGCAGATCGTCGTCGCCGACCTCGCCCGCCGAATCGTCGACATCGAACTCGGCCGGGTCGATCGCCAGCGCATCGCCGGGATGCGCCGTGATCGCCGCGAGGTTGGCATCGTGCGCGAGCCGCGTGTACGACAGCATCGTGAGCCCACCGCGCAGCGCGGGTAGCGGCGCGAGCTCGACCGGTGCGGGCGCCGGCGGCGCGACGAACCCCGCGAGCGCATCGCTCGGCGGCGGCGCGGCGGCGGGCCCGCCGACCGGCACCGCGAGCACCTCGAACAGCGTGCGCGCGGCCGGGGTGCGCGGCGCGATCCACGGCGCGAGGCAGCGCTGCACCGGCGCGTACATCGCATTCTTGCCCAGCACCCCTTCGCCGTACGACGGCAGGTACAGCCGGACCTGCGCGCGGGTCAGCGCGACGTACGCCAGCCGCTGGTTCTCCGCGTCGGTCTCGGCGTCGAGCAGCTCCTGCGTCATCGGGTCCGCCTTGCCGACCACCAGCGCGCGCCCGGTCGCATCGCGCAGCGTGTGCACCATGCTCCGGGGTCCGCCGGTCAGCCCGCCGAACAGAAACACGTACGGCGCCTCGAGGCCCTTGGCCTTGTGGATCGTCAGCACGCGGACCGCCTCGGCGTCGGTCTCGGCGCGCTGCACGTCGCGCTCGTCGACGTGGCTGGTGTCGTCCGCGATCCACCGACGCAGCTGACCGACCAGCTCGTGCAGGTCGCTGCGCGAGCGCGCGACCTCGGCGAGGAGCAGCTCGATCAGGTGCCACGTGTTGGTCAGCGCGCGCTCGCCGCCGCCGAGCACCAGCGCGCGCTCGGCGAACCGGCTGTCCTCGACCAGCCGGCGGAACAGCGCCTCGTAGCTGCGCCGCGACGCCAGCTGCGCCCAGTCGAAGATCCGCGCGGTCAGCGGGTGGTGATCCGGCGCGTCGACCACCGTCATCAGCTCGCTCCATGGCACGTCGAAGAACCGGGTGCGCAGCGCGCGCAGGCGAGCCGACCGGTCGCGCGGCGCCGCGATCGCCGCCAGCACGCACGCCAGCTCGCTCGCCTCGCGCGTCTTGAACAGCTTCTCGGGCTCGACCAGCGCGCACGGCAGCCCGCGGGCGCGCAGCGCGCTGGCCACTTCCGCGCTCTCGCGGTTCGACCGGGTCAACACCATCACCTGGTCGAGCGCGAACGGCCGCACCGCGCCGCGGCTCTGCCACACCGGCGGCGCCGCGCGCAGCCCCTCGATCGCCTCGCCGATCGCGCCGCACAGCGCCGCCCGCGTGGCATCGCTCGACGCCTTGCCGCTCGACTGGAGCTGGAACACCGTGACCGGCGGCCGCGCGTCGTCGCACACCACGTCGCCGCTGGCCCGCACCGGCTCGTCGTACGCGATCCGCCCCGACAGCAGCGGCAGCCCGAGCGTGCCGACCAGGACCTGGTTCACCGCTGCCACCAGCGGCTCGGTCGAGCGCCGGTTGACGTCGAGCACGACCCGCGTGGCGCCCGCGCGCAGCATCTCGTCGCGCGCCGCGATGTACGTATCGACATCCGCGCCGCGGAACCCGTAGATCGCCTGCTTCGGATCGCCGACGATGGTCAGCCCGCGCGCCTCGGGGTGCATCCACACCGTGCGGAAGATGTTCCACTGCACCGGATCGGTGTCCTGGAACTCGTCGATCATCGCCCACGGCGTGCGCTCGCGCAGCCGCGCCGCGAGCTCGTGGCGGCGCGGCCCGGTCAGCGCCGCCCACACCAGCTCGAGCATGTCGTCATAATCGAACTGCCCGTGCTCCGACTTGTCCTCGCTGATCCGCGCCAGCACCGCGGGCAGCATGTGCGCGGCGATCGCCTCGTCGAGCGACATCGTCGTCGACACCGCGCGCACGGCAGCCCCGACTTCGGGCGCGAGCTTGTCGGCGCGGTCCGCGATCAGCTCCGCGGCATCGCGCACCAGATCGATCGCCGCGAGCTGGCGCGGCGCGGGCGCGTCGGGCGCGCAGCCATCGAGCGCGGCCGCGATCTCCTCCAGCCGCCCGACCAGCCACCGGCGCTGCCCGGGCAGCACGGCGAGCACCGCGGCACGCCGCTGCTCCGTACCGAACGCTTCGCGCAGCTGCTCCAGCGTGGCACGCACACGCTCGGGCTCCAGCGGCCGCCGCACATGCCCGCCCGCGCGCACGCAGCCGAGCAGCAGCGTCCGCAGCGCCTCCACCGTGCGCGGCGATCCCGACGCCGTGCGCGTCTCGAGGAACGCCGCCAGGAGCTCGCGGTCGGGCGAGCGATACGCGAACTGCTCGCGCAGCAGCGCACCGAACGCGGCGTCGAACGCGACCTCGTCGGCGATCTGCGTCTGATCAAACAGCCGGCGCGCCGAGAACGCATCTTCGATCAACAGCCGATGGCAGTAGCCATGGATCGTGTAGATCGGTGCGTGATCGAACGCCGTCACCGCCGCGCGCAGCCGCCGCCGCGCGGCATCGTCGATGACCCACGCCGGCTCCTCGGGCCCCGCGGTCGTCGCGCCCGTCCGCGACAGCCGATCCAGCACATCACGGATGCGCAGCCGCAGCTCGGCGACCGCCTTGTCGGTGAACGTCACGAGCAGGATCTGCCCGAGCTCCGCCCCCGCGAGCACCAGATCCACCACGCGATGCTCGAGGAAGAACGTCTTGCCCGTGCCCGCCGACGCTTCGACCACCACCAGCCGCGCCTCCGCGGGCGGCAGCGCCCCCGGCCGCGCGACGCGAAACCCCGCGGCCGGCGTATCGGAGGCATTCGCGGTGGTGGTCGCCGTCATGGGCCGACCTCGAAGCCATGGTCACCGTGCATGCGCTCGACGAGCGGAAGCAGGCGTCGCCGCGCGAGCTGCGCCGCATCGGCCGGTGGTGCGAGCCCATCCCCTCGGTCGATCGGGCCGTAGCCCAATCCCGCCGTCGGGTCGCCGTAGCGCGCCGCTGGCTTGGCGCCCTGCAGCGCTCTGGCCAGCGATTCGAACGGCAGCAGGTAGCCGTGCGGCGTGTCGATCAGCTCGGTGATCAGCTCGGTCAGATACGCGCGGGCCTCGTTCTGCGTCCACGCATCGTGCTGTACCTCGCACACCGCGCCGCGGTCGTCGATCAGCCGGTGCACGTGTCCTTCACTGGCCAGCCCTGCCGCGGCGAGCACGAGGTGATCGAACGCCCCGCGCAAATGATAGTGCGATCGCTTCTCGATCTTGCGCAGCATCGTGACGATCGATGTGTGCTGCTTGCCGCGGATCAGCAGCTCGGTCTGGCCGACCAGCCGCACGGTCCGGCCGCCGGACAGCTCGAGCGACAGCGCCGGCAGCAGGCGCGCGCCCTGCGACGACGCGCGGCCAAATCCGATCCGTGTCGCGCCGTCGACCGCGATGATGCCAAGCCCCTCGCGCCAGCGCCCCAGCACCTCGAGATCGAGCGCCCGCGCGGCCTCGGCGAACACCCCGACCGGGAATTGCCCGCGCACCTGCCGCTCCTTGACCGTGGCGTCGTACCGGCTGTCGATCGGCCCGCCGGGGTCGCGCAGCTGCGCCGCGAACACCTCGCGCAGCAGCACCGCGCGTTCGGCGCGCCCGAGGTGAAACGGCTCGTCGCTGTGCTCGAGCACCTCGTCGTCGGGCAGCTCGTCGAGCCCGAGCACCGCCTGCGCCCACGCCTGGATCGGATACTCGAGAAACCCGCGCAGATTGGCGATCGTCAGCGTTCGCGCCGCTCCCTGCGCGTTCGCCGACGGTGCGGGCGCATCCACCACGCCGAGCTCCGCCCGCAACGCCGCCTGCGCCGGGTGCGCCAGCAGCGCGAGCTGACCATCCTCGTCGGGAATCGGTTGCCCAGTCGCGCGCAGATGCGCATGCCACGCGTCTCGCACCGCGCACGCCCACCGCTCTCGTCCAACCGCCGGAACCACCGCGTCCCCACCCGCCGCGTTCGCCCCCGGCGCGACGGCCCCGGGCGCGATGACGATCGTTTCTGGCGCGACGACGATCGTCGTCGGACTCGCGAGGGCTCCGGTTGTGGTCCCGTGACGGTGCAGCGGCTGGCGAATGGTGATCCGCGAGAGCGCGTCGCGGCTCGAGGCTGCCCCCAGGTACGGCGCGAGCGCATCGCCCAGCTCGAGCACGATCGACGATGGCGCGAGTGGCTGGCCGCTCTTCTCCTCGGTCGCCACGTACGAGAGGTAGAGCTGGTCGCGCGTGCAGAGCAGCACGTCGAGAAATGCAGCGCGGTCGCGGTCGCGCGGCGCGACATCGCCGAGCCGGGGCTCGTGCCGCAGATCGAGCGGGCTCGCCTGGTCACCGGCGGGGAACGCGCCTTCGTCGAGCCCGGCCACGAACGCCGTGCGGAACGGCACCGCGCGCATGGCGGCCAGCGGCGCGATCATCACACCGCCAGCGAGTGGCTCGCCGCGGTTGGCGCGCGCAGACCCGAGCCGCCGCGCCGCGTGCTCGCGCGCTTCGCGAAAGCCGACCGCGCGGCCATCGAGGTCGACGTGCGCCAGGCCGGCCAGCATCGCGCGCACGCGCTCCAGATCGCGCGTTGCGTCCTCGTCGCGCGGCGCCAGGTAGTCGTCGACCAGGCTGGCGAACACCTCCGCCCACGTCGCGAGCGGTGCCTCGAGCGTCGCGAGCCACGCCGCGTCGGCGCACAGCGAGCGCACGAGCAGCGCATAGGTTGCCGCGCTCGCCTGGTGCTCGGGTCGCAGCTCCTCGGGCGCGACCTCGAGCGTGCCGATCCGCGCCGTACCTCGCTCCGCTCGCTCGCCGACCATGAACGCCCCGAGCGCCAGCCGTCGCACGCCCTGGTCCCAATGAAACTGGCCGGGGTAGTTCTCGAGGTACGTTCCCTGGTGCGCCGCTCCGTCGGCGCCGTGCACGATCCCGAGTCGCTCGGTCCAGCGTACCCAGTCCTCGGCGTCGACGTGCGGATACCCGGCGAGCACCGCGGGGTGGGTCATCACCCGCAACAGATCGCGGCGCGCCATCGCCGACGTCGGCAGCTCGAGCAGCGCGAGCACCGCCTCGCCGATCCGCCCGCGGTCGTCGATCGGCGCGTCGATCAGATGACACGGCACGCCGACCGCCTCGAACGCCGACGGTGCCTGCGCCAGGTAGCGCTCCGCATCGCCGGCGATCCACACGGCGATCTCGTGCGCACGCAGCGTCGCATCGCCATCCAGCCGCCGCCGCGCCTCGGCCGCGATGACCTCGATCTCGCGCCGCGCATTCGGGCATGCCAGCACGGTCACGCCTGCGCCGGCGATCGACGCCGCGCCACCGATCGATGCCGCGCCAGCGATCGGGGATGCGCCAGCGATCGACGCCGCGCCAGCGACCGACGCCGCGCCAGCGATCGACGCCGCGCCGGCGACGTCGGGCCCCTCATCTACCTGGGGCGCGCGGCGTGCGCGGACGTCGGCGAGCATGCGATCGCGCGCCGTGGCGCCGCTGCCGTCGCCGAACCGCGCCTCGAGGTCGCCGGCGGTGCGCTCGACGAGCGCGCTCAGCGTGTCGCGCACGGGCCGTCCCCAGAGGACGAGCGGCAACGGATCGAGCGCCTGCTCGGCGGTGCGCCGGCCCGCGACGTCGTCCCACAGCTCCTCGCACGGATCGAGCACGTAGACGGTGACATCGGTCGTGGCGGCCAGGTCGCTCAGCGCCTCGAGCTGGGCGCGCGCGAGGAACGACATGCCGAATACCGCGACGGGCAGCGCGCGCACGGGCGCGGCGAGACCTGCGCGCCGCCGCAACCACGGCAGCATCGGCGTGGGCACTGCGCGCAGACCCGACGGCGAGCCGGAGCGGGCGGGCGCCGCGAGTGCCGCACCGAGCAGCGCCGCCTGCCAGTGCGCCATCGGGTCATCGGCCAGCGCGCTCGGCACCTGGCCGACGACGAGCGCGGGCATCCAGTCGGGGCGCGAGAGCGCATAGCTCCATGCGAGGTCGGCGAGGTGCTCGGCGAGCTGCACGCGGCGCGGCCCAGCGCGGTCCCCGGGCGCCGGTGCGGCGGCCAGGTAGGCGGCGACCGGCGGCAGCCGCTGCACGAGGCCGTCGTCGGCGAGCACCGAGGCGAGCGCGGCGGCGAGCTGGCGGCGGTCGAGCGAGGTCAGGCCCGCGGCGCGCCCCTCGTCGTCACCCGCCCACGTCGCCTCGACGAACGCGTCGAAGGTGACCAGGTCAAGCCCGGCGGCGATCC
>DATIPJ010000338.1:0-8714 GCA_035472155.1 Kofleriaceae bacterium | reverse complement strand
AGCTCGTCACCGACGCGACCGACGCCGCTGGCGAGATGCACTGGCTCGAGACCCAATCCCAGGGTGAGATCGACACGCCGATCGTCGGGCTGCGCAAGCTGCGGCAGCTGAGCCAGATCGTGCGCGCGTCGTACGCGTTCACGCCCGTCCTCACGCTGCAGGCGTACACGCAGGTCCTGCTCGCCAGCTGGCACTATTCGCAGCTGGCGAGCTACGTCAACGACGACACGCTCGCCCCGGGCGCGATGGCGGGCACGACCAGCTTCTCGGCCAACACCTGGAACGTCAACGGCGTGCTGCGCTGGGAGATCCGCCCGGGCTCGACGCTGTATGGCGTGTACACGCACGGCGCGTTCGACGGCGAGGTGTTCCACAGCGATGCCTCGCTCAGCCGCCGCACGCTGCCCGCACTGCTGCGCGCGCCCTCCGACGACAACCTGCAGGTCAAGCTGTCCTGGATGTTCCGCTGAGGTTGCCCACCAGCTCGATGAGGCGCTCGAGCTTGACCGGCTTGGGCATGACGACCGCGCCCGGTGGCGCGTTGCGCGGATTCGAGGTCGAGACGATGACCGGGATGCGCGACAGCGCCGGGTCGTTCTGCATGGCGTCGAATACGCGCAAGCCGTCGAGCACGGGCATCACGAGATCGAGGATGACCACGGCGGGCGGCCGCGCGGTCTCGCGCAGCTGATCGAGCGCGTCGCGGCCGTCCTTGGCGGTCGACACGACGTAGCCGATCTCCTCGAACGCGTCGCGCAGCGAGTCGCGGATGTCCTGATCGTCGTCGACGATGAGGATCGACCGCGCGCCCGCGAGCGAGGGACGGGCGCCGACGGCGCGCCGCGGAAGCGCGATGGTGAGCGTGGTGCCGGCAGCCTCGCTCGACTCGACGGTGATCTCGCCGCCGTGGGCGTGCGCGATCTCGCGCGAGATGTAGAGGCCCAGGCCCAGGCCGTGCGCGTTGCGCGGGCCGCTGGTCCGGCCGCGGAACGGGTCGAACATCACGGGCAAAAGCTCGGGCGGGATCACGCCCGCGTTGTGGATTCGGACGGTGATCTCGTCGTCGTCGCCGGCGATCGCGACGAGCACCGGTGTGCCCGCGGCGCCGTGCTGCAGCGCATTGGCGAGCAGGTTCGACAACAGCTGGAGCAGTCGATCGGGGTCGCCCGAGGAGCCGCTCTCGCCGTGGCGCTGGACTTCGATCGCGCGCGTCGGGTGCGAGGGCCGGAGCTCGTCGACCGCGCGCTGCACCAGCTCGGCCACGTCGACCCGCTTGCGCACGCGCATGAAGCCCAGGCCGCCGGCGAGCCGGGCGCGCGTGAGGTCGAGTAGCTGCTCGATCATGCCGGTCATGCGCTGGCCCGCCGACAGCATGCGCTGCGTGGTGCGCATTGAAAGCTCGTCGTCCTCGTGGAGGTCGGCGAGCAGCTGCGCGCCGGTCACCATCGCGCCGAGCGGGTTGCGCAGGTCGTGGCCGAGAATACCGACGAACATCTCGTTGAGCCGGAGCGATGCCGCCAGCTCCTTGCGCTGGCGCGCCAGCTCGAAGAACACGTCGGCCTTGCTCTTCAGGATGTGCGGATCGAGCGGCTTGAACATGAAGTCGACCGCACCGGCCTCGTAGCCCTGGAACACGCGCTGCGGATCGCGCGCACCCGCGGTGACGAAGATGATCGGCACGTGGCGCGTGCGCACCGACCCGCGCATCAGCTCGGCGAGCTCGAAGCCGTCCATGACCGGCATCTGTACGTCGAGCAGCGCGAGGGCGACGTCGTGCTTGAGGAGCAGCTCGAGCGCCTCGGAGCCCGAGCGCGCGAGCAACAGCTCGAGGCCGTCGCGGCGCAACAGGCCCTCCATCGCGACCAGGTTCTCGGGCGCATCATCGACGATGAGGAACTTGATCGACTCGGTCATGTGCGACTCTCCGCTGGCGTGGCGCGGCGCCCTGCCTCGACGAGAAACTCCGCGATGCCTTGCGGCGCGAGCACGCTATCGACCGGGGCGGCCCGCATCGCCGCCTTCGGCATCTCGGGGGCATGCGTGCTGCTCGGCTCCTGGACAACCACCGTTCCGCCCATCGCCTTGACCCTGTGCGCGCCGCGCGCGCCGTCCTCGTTGGCCCCGGCGAGCAGCACGGCGAGCAGGGCCTCGCCGTAGGCCTCGGCGGCGGACTCGAACAGAGCGTCGATCGCCGGTCGCGAGTAATGGATCGGGGCATCGATCGAGAGCGCAAACGTTCGCTGGCGCTCGAGCAGCAGGTGATAGTTGGGCGGCGCGACGAACACGGTGGCGGGCGCGACGGGCTCCTTGTCCTCGACCTCGCGCACGCGCAGCGCGCACCGCGACCCGAGCACGCTGGCGAGCAGGCTCGGCCGGTTCGGCGGCACGTGGATGACGATCGCGATCGGGATCGTGAACCGCGCGGGGAGCGCGGGCAGGATGATCGATAGCGCGTCGAGCGCCCCCGACGAGCCGCCGATCACGATCGCCTCGAAGAAGCCGCTCGATCTCAAAGGAACCCGCTCGATCTCAAAGGCATCGTTCGTCATAGCCGCTGGTAGATCCGATCCCTGGGGGCAACCTCGGCGAACGCGTTGGCGTGGGCCGAGAACCGCAGTGTCTCCTTGCTGCCCAGCCCAAGGAAGCCCTTGCGGCACAGCGAGTCGCGCAGGACGCCGATCGCGCGGTCCTGCAGCTCGCTGTTGAAGTAGATGAGCACGTTGCGGCACGACACCAGCTGGGTCTCGGCGAACGCGCTGTCGGTCGCGAGGCTGTGGTCGGAGAACATGATCGCGTTGCGCAGGCGGCGGTCGAACACCGCGGCTCCGTACTGCGCGGTGTAGTAGTCCGACAGCGAGGCGGTGCCGCCGGCGTCGACGTAGTTCTCGCTGAACCGCGCGAAGCGCTCGAGCTCGTACACGCCATCCTCGGCGGTGCGCAGGCTCTGCGGGTTGATATCGGTCGCATAGATCAGCGTGTTGGTGAGCAGGCCCTCCTCGAGGAGCACGATCGCGAGCGAGTAGGCCTCCTCGCCGGTGGCGCAGCCCGCGACCCATACGCGCAGCGACGGGTAGGTCCGCAGGTACGGCACCACGGTGGTGCGCACCGCCCGGAAGTACGAAGGATCGCGGAACACATCGGTCACCTGCACGGTCAAGAAGCGCAATAGCTCGGTGAACACGCTGGGCTCGCGCAGCACGCGGTCCTGGAGCTGCGAGATCGTGGCGCACTCGAAGTGGGTGAGCGCGTGCGACAGCCGGCGGCGCAGCGAGGCCTCCGAGTAGTTGCGGAAGTCGTACTGGTACTTCTCGAAGATCGCCGCGAGCAGCAGATCGAGCTCGATCTCCTGATCGGCGCGCGGCTTCACTTTGGCATCCATACGCGCGCGAGCGACAGGAGCTTGTCGATATCGAGGGGTTTGGCGATGTAGTCGTTGGCGCCCGCGGCGAGGCAGTTATCGCGGTCGTCGGTCATTGCCTTGGCGGTCAGCGCGATGATGGGCAGCTTCGCGAGCTCGGGCTGCTTGCGGATCGCACGCATCGCCTGCAGGCCATCCATCTCGGGCATCATGATGTCCATCAGCACGAGGTCGACGCCGGGCCGGTCGTGCAGGTGGCTCAGGGCCTCGCGCCCGTTGCGCGCGATCTCGACCCTGGCGCCCTTGGGCTCGAGCACGCTCGACAGCGCGAAGATGTTGCGGACATCGTCCTCGACGATCAGGATGCGGCGACCTTCGAACACGCCCTCGCGGTGGCGCGCGTTGCGCAGCATGCGCTGGCGATCGGGCGGCAGGTCGGCCTCCACCTGATGGAGGAACAGCGTGACCTCGTCGAGCAGGCGCTCGGGCGAGCGCGCCCCCTTGATGATGATCGATTGCGAGAACTTGCGGAGCTGCTGCTCCTCCTCGCGCGACAGCGACCGGCCGGTGTAGACGATCACCGGCGGGAACGCGCGCTGCTCCTTCATCGCCATCTCCTCGAGCAGCTCGAACCCGGTCTTGTCGGGCAGCGTCAGGTCGAGCACCATGGTGTCGAACGTGGCGCCCGCGAGCTGGGCGAGCGCCTCGCCGGCGGTGCCCACGCCGACGCATTCGACGTCCTTGCCCTCGAGCAGCCGGCAGGTGCTCTGGCGGTGTACGTCGTCGTCCTCGACGACCAGCACGCGGCGGTGCAGCTGGCTGAGCTTGCTCTCGAGCCGCTGCAGCGCGGCGTCGAGGTCCTTGCGCTGAACCGGCTTGATCGCGTAGCCGACGGCGCCCATCTCGAGTGCGGCCTGCGAGTAGTCCGTCGCGGACATCATGTGGACGGGGATGTGGCGCGTCGCCGGATCGTGCTTCAGCGCATCGAGCACGGAGAGGCCGGAGCGATCGGGCAGGCCGACATCGAGCACGATCGCGCTCGGCCGGTGCTCGATCGCGAGCGCGAGGCCCTCCTCGGCGGTCTGGGCGAGCAGCGTGTGGAACTCGTGCTCGTGGGCGAGGTCGGCGAGGATCTTCGCGAACGCGAGATCGTCCTCGATCACGAGGATCGCGCGGCGCGAGTTGCCGACATGGTCGCGGTTATCGATCGCCCCGGTGCGCAACTTCGGCGGCGCGGGCGGCGTGGCCGGCGCGGGCGGCGCGTGTGGCGCGGACGGCGCGGACCGGGTCGACGCCGCGGTGCGCGTGGCGGTGCGCGTGGCGGTCACCAGCGCGGGCGGCGGCGCGGTCGGGTCCGGTCTAGGCGCCGCACCGGCGCGGATGGTGAGTGCATGCGGCAGCGCGAGGGTGAAGGTGCTGCCGCGGCCGGGCGCGCTGTCGACGCTGAGCTCGCCACCGAGCAGGCGCGCGAGGTCGCGCGAGATCGAGAGCCCGAGGCCGGTGCCGCCGTACTTGCGGTTGGTGGTGCCGTCGGCCTGGCGGAACGCCTCGAAGATCACGCCCTGCTGCTCGCGCGCGATGCCGATGCCGGTGTCGCGCACGTCGAAGGCGATCCGGCCCGGGCCGGCGCCACGAACGCGCAGCGTCACGCCGCCCTGCTCGGTGAACTTGAGGCCGTTCGACAGCAGATTCTTCAGGATCTGCTGGAGGCGCGTCGGATCGGTCTCGATCGCCGCGGGCACCTGGTCGTCGACGGCGATCGCCAGCTCGAGTCCCTTGTTCTTCGCGATCGGTGCGAACATGTCGGCCAGCTCGTCGGTGAGCCGCGCGAGCGGCACGGTCTCGGGCCGCACGTCGAGCTTGCCGGCCTCGATCTTCGACAGATCGAGGATGTCGTTGATCAGCGTCAGCAGGTCGTTGCCGGCGGAGTAGATCGTCTGCGCGAACTTGACCTGCTCGGCGGTGAGGTTGCCTTCGCGATTGTCGAGCAGCAGCTTGGCCAGGATCAGCGAGCTGTTGAGCGGCGTGCGCAGCTCGTGCGACATGTTGGCCAGGAACTCGGACTTGTACGTGTTGGCGCGCTGCTCCTCGCGCTGTGCGCGCTGCAGGGCCTCGCGCTGCTGCTCGAGCGAGTGGGTCTGCGCCTCGAGCTGCGCGTTGATCTGCTCGAGCTCGCTCTGCTGGTTCTCCATGCGCGCGGCCGAGTCCTGCAGCGTGCGGCTCTGCTGCTCGAGCTCCTCGTTCTGGACCCGCAGCTCCTCCTGCTGGGCCTGGAGCTCCTCGGCCTGGCGCTGGGTTTCCAGGAGCAGCGCGCGCAGCTCGTCGCGGAACTGCGCGGTGCGCAGCGCGACACCGATCGGCTCGGACACACGCTCGAGCAGCTCGAGGTCGTACGACGCCGGTGGGTGCAACAGGCCGAGCTCGATCACCGCCTGGGCGTCGCCGTCGACGGCACTCGCCGCGAGCAGGATGTGGCGCGGCCGCGTCGAGCCGAGCCCCGTGGCCACCGTGATGTAGTCCGTGGGCACGTCCTTGATGTGCATCACCGCGTTGTCGCGCAGCGCCTGGCGCGCGAGGCCGGTCACAGGCGTCTCGGCGCGCGCGTCGTCGCCGAGACCGTAGCTGCCGATGCGGAGCAGCCGATCCTCCGGGTCGGGGGCGTACACCGCGGCCACCTGCGCGTCGAGGTAGCGCGCCAGTGCGCGCGCGATGCTGTCGCCCAGCTGGGTGCGCGATTGCTCACCGGAGAGCCGCACGGCGATCGCGGCGTCGGCGTGGCGCAACCAGAGCTGGCGCGTCTGGCTGCGAAAGTCGCGCGCGGTCATGATCGCGGCGATCACGATCAGCACGACGAGCACCCCGGCGCCGCCCCACGTCACGTAGGTCGACGTCGCGATCAGCTGCTCCCAGGTGGCGGTGCGCTCGGCGAGCTGTGCGCGCGCGACGTCGGTCATCCGCCCCAGCGTGGTCCGCAGCTGCTCCATGATCTGCTTGCCGCGATCGGCCCGCACGGTCGACAGCGCCTCGCTGGTGCGCTCGGCGCGGCGCAGCGCGATCGTGTCGGCGAGCTCGGCGAGCTTGGCCCGCACCTGCGACTCGGCGGCCGCCATCGGCTCGGCGAGCTCGGGCTCGTCGGCGACCGCCTTGTGCAGGCGCGCGAGCGTGCCGTCGAGGTTGGCGAGTGCGGCGTCGTAGGGTGCGAGATAGCGCGGGTCGCCGGTCAGGAGGTACCCGCGCTGGCCGGTCTCGGCGTCCTTCGCCACGGACAGCAGCTGCGCCAGGTCGCCGATCAGCGCCTCGGTCTTGTTCACCAGCGATGCGCCCTCGCGGCGCGCCGTGAGCGAGCGATACGACACCGTCGCGACGATGACGATCGCGACCAGCGCGGCGGCAAAGCCGACCACAGTCGCGATGGGCAGCGGGGTGCGCAGCAAGCCGCGCGGGTCGCGCTCATCGAGCGCATTGGCGGAGGACGGGTCGAGGCGTGCGCCGGTCTTCGCGGTCATGCGTATCGCCGACAGCGTACTCTAGCGACCTCGGGTTGGGGCCGGACCGTCGGCGCCGGACCGCCGCCAGACCCAGCCTGGCGATGTGCGAATCCGCCCGCGTGCGGTTTTGCCGCGCTTCGGCCGTGGCGGCGCCAGAGCGTGTCTCATCGCCCCTTCGGTCGGTTCCGACTGCGGATCGGTGACGTCCACGTTCAGCCGTAGATCAGAATCGGATCCGAGGTCTCCCCTGGAATTCGGTTGCGCAGACGAAGACCTTGAAGACGAACGATCGACAAGCGGTGAACGGGGGCGTGCAGCACGGGTTAGCGGCGTTTACCGGCGCGCGTAGATCGGGACGCCTTGGACGATGGCGTCGAGCCGGTAGCTGGCTGCGACCCAGCTGGCCAGCGCCGGGTAGCGCGAGATCGGATGCAGGTCGTAGCGGTTGAGTCGCCCGGCGCCGCCGTCGATGATGAACGATGGGGGTGCGGCCGCGAGGTCGGCGAGTAGCTGGTCCATCGCGCGCGGCACGATGAGCGGCTCGGTCCCGGCGGCATCGGCGTCGACATAGCGACTGCCCCACATCCGGCCTGTGTGGTAGTTGCAGAACGCAAAGCGCGTCGACATCACTCGATCGGCATAATGATAGATCTCGGGGGAGTCGCCCCAGACGAAGATGTGCTCGTCGGGGCTGGTCCGCGCGTCGATCGCGTCGGCGACGGCGCGGTAGGCGCGATGGTCGGCGGCGTGGCGGTGCTCGTAGCGGTACCAGCCGAAGCCCAGCGCGAGCGAGGCGACGACGGCGAGGGCGGTCGCGGCCAGGGCGTGCCGGCGGATGCGGAGCGCGTCGGCTCCCAGGCAGAGCGGCGGCAGCACCGCCAGGTAGTAATGAAGAAAGAACCGTCCGCCGGGGGCGAGCCCGATGAGCGCCACCGCGAGCCAGGCGAGCTCGAGCGCGCCCTGCGGCCGCCGCACGACCAGCAACAGCGGGATCCACCACACGCCGGTCACCAGCGTTCCCCACGCGGCATTGCGCAGCCACTCGAGCGGTGTCAGCGTCGCCATGTAGAGGAAGTTGTAGTCCCAGCCCCAGAAGGCGTAGTCGCGGAGCGCGCCCAGCGCCAGCATCGCGAGGACGAATGCGGCGGCCACGGCGGCGAATCCAGCGGCGAGGGCCGCGAGATGGCCGGCGATCGCGCGCCATGGCACGCCGGCCCGCACGCCCTCGACGACGACGGCGACGGCGAAGGCGGCCCCGACGAGCGCGCTCTGGTAGCGCAGCAGCGCGGCGACCGCGACCAGGGCCCCCGCCGCGAACAGGCGCCGCGCGCCGCCCACCGCGACGGCGAGTCCCGCCAGGGCGAGCGGCAGCGCGGCAAACAGCTCGGTGTTCGCGGCCTGCGTGTCGTTCGGCGCGCCGAACGTGCTCACGACCGCATAGGCCAGGCCCGCGATCCGCGCGCCCGGGTCGCCGCGCCGGACGACCGCGATCCGCCCGATCGCGAGCGACGTCGCTGCGACCGCCGCGAGGAGCGCGATGCGCACCGCGTCCAGGTGATAGCGGCCCGCGATCCAGTAGACCACCGCATAAAGGATCGCGATTCCCGGCGGCTTGTGATCCACCGCGCCGACGTACGGCACGGCGCCCTCGGCGAGGCGCGCCCCGAGGGCCGAGTACGTCGCTTCGTCCTCGCCGAAGAACGAGATCACCAGCCCCGGCAGCCTCGTGACGATGACGGCGGCGACGATGAGCAGTGTCCACTGCAGCGGGCCGATCCGCGTCCACGGCCCTCGCGCCCACGCTCGCCACGTCGACGCTGCGCTGCGAGTGAGACTGAACAGCACGGCACTCCCTTCCGATTCGTCGG
>DATIPJ010000337.1:0-7755 GCA_035472155.1 Kofleriaceae bacterium | reverse complement strand
CCCTTGCGCGGCTCGAGCCGGCGCATCAGCTCGTCGCCGAGCTTGAGCTTGTGGCCGACCGGGAGGCGCTCCAGGCTGGCGACGGCGCGCCACATCTCGGCGAGCTCCTGCTTGCTGGGCCTGGCCTCGGTCAGCTTCTTGGCCTGGAGCGGGTTGGGGAGGAGCAGCTTGGCGAGCCGGTCGTAGATCTGGTCCTGCTGGCCCTTGGCGAGGCCGCCCGCGATGCGCCGCCAGGCGATCCACCAGGCGAGCTTGCCGGGCTCGCTCTTGGGGTGGGCGAGGTTCTCGTTGAAGACCCCCCACATGACGCGCGCGCGCCAGGCGTCGAGGGGCGCACCGGTGCCGGGGCGGAGCAGGAAGCCCGCGAGGTTGAGCCAGCGCTGCTCGTGATCGGGGGTCTTCTTGCGCTCGGCGGCGACCTCGATCAGGGCGTCGAACAGCGCGCGCGCCGTGGTGACCGACCAGTCGTCGCGCCGCGCGTCGAACATGGTCTCGAGGTCGCGGGTCAGCGTGGCCAGGCCATCGCCGGTGCGGAACGCGCGCTGGACGAGGGCCTTGGCGTCGTCGATCCGCGCGTGCGCCGGTGCAGCCGCGGCCTCGGCCTGCGCGCTGCCGCCCGAGCGCATGTCGAACGCGAGCTTCCAGGTCTCGGCGGGCCCTGCGGGGCCAGCGGCGCCCGGGGGACCGGGTGAGCCAGGATCGGGAGACTCGACGCACGCGATCTCGAGCGCGCCGAGCTCGGTGATGTGGATCTCGAGCCGCACGGTGACCTCGCCGCGACCGCGCGCGCGTAGCACGGTGACGATCGGCGGTAGCTCGAGCAGATCGCTGCCGTCGTCGAGCGTCTCGGGTCGGCCGTCGCCGATCGGGACCAGCGCGCCCGGCGCATCGGCGCGCGAGCTCGACGAGTACAGCCGGAAGCTCACCGGGCGGTTGGTGACCAGCCGGAAGTCGCGGGCGAGCTGGACGCGCGCGCCGTCGTCGAGGCCCGAGGGCGCCAGGCACACCGCCATGCGGCTCGCGCCGCCGGTGTCGACGCCGATGTAGAAGGCGCGCGGCGTGCCGCCCTTGATGCGGACCGCGAGGCCGCGCCGCACCAGGCCGTAGTAGGCCGCGCCTTGCGCGACCGCGAGCTCGGGCATCGCCGCGGGCAGCTCGCGCGGCGCGCCGTCCTGCCACGCCGCGAGCTGATCGATCACGCGGGCGCGCAGCGAGCGCGGCGTCATCGCGCCGCCGTTGAACAGCACCGCCGAGATCCGCGGCCCGCCGTGGCGTTGCAGGAACGCCGCGAGGTGGCGCGTCACCGCCGGATCGCTCGCATAGGGCAGGCCGAACTCCTGCAAGCCGCCGCGCCCGCGCGCGAGGGCCGCATCGCGGGCGACCCGCGGGAAGAAGCCGTCGAACAGCACGGCATCGAGCTCGGCGCGCGTCACCTCGTCGCGCAGCGTGCCGCCGATCAGACGGGCGCCGCGGCTCTGCACGACGATCGGCGCGGACGCCGGCGGCTCGTCGCCGAGCAGCGTCTCCTTGGCGAGCCGGCAGGCGTGCACCAGCCCGTGCCACTGCAGCGCGTCGAGCTTCTTGCCGCTCCTGGTGACCAGCCGCTGCTCGACCAGCTTGGCGAGCGTGAGGTCGAGGTTGTCGCCGCCGAGCAAGAGGTGGTCGCCGACCGCGGTCCGCGTGAATTCGTCGTCGCCGACGTCGATCAGCGTGAAGTCGGTGGTGCCGCCGCCGACGTCGAACACCAGCACGCGCTCCCCGGCCGCCAGCCGGCCCTCGTCGCCCGTTCGCTGGTCGATCCAGGCGTAAAACGCCGCCTGCGGCTCCTCGAGCAGCACCACGGGCGGATAGCCCGCCTTGGTCGCGGCCTGCAGCGTCAGCTCGCGCGCCGCCTCGTCGAACGATGCCGGCACCGTGACGAGGACCTCCTGGTCGCGGAGCGGCGCCTCGGGGTGCGCGTCGTCCCACGCATCGCGGATGTGCCCGAGGATCTGCGCCTGCGCCGCCACCGGCGAGAGCTTGGGCCCCTCGCTCTCGCCCCACGGCAGGATCGCCGCCTGGCGGTCGACGCCCGGGTGGCACAGCCACGACTTGGCCGACGCGATCATGCGCGATGCCATCCGCGCGCCCTGGTTGCGCGCCAGCTCGCCGACGACCGGGCGCACCTCGCTCGTCGCCGCCGCCTGCGGATCGCGCTCGGCGCGCACCGGCTGCCAGGGCAGGGTGGTCTCGTGCGGCGCGAGGTCGAGGTCCCCCGCCAGGTACACGAACGACGGCAGCTGCCGGCGCGGCGCCACCTCGCCGGGTGCGACCAGCTGCGCCACCTCGAAGACGCGCACGCGCGGGTCGGCGGCCCGGGTATCGACATACGCCACCGCGGAGTTGGTCGTTCCGAGGTCGATGCCGATCAGGTACCTCGCGGGCACGCTGCCTTCGTACCGCGGTTCTACCGCTGCGTCACCTTCGTCGGGGTCATCAGCTCCATGAAGCAGTCCATGAACGCCCTGGCGTCGGCCTCGGCGTTCTCGGTCAGCGCCGGACCGTCGCCGATCCGGCTGTGCTTCGGGCCGGAGCGCTCGCACAGGAGCGTGCGGTTGGCCTGCTTGGCGAGCACGAAGTCGTGCTCGAGGGTGAAGTAGCGGAGGAACGCCGGGTCGTTCGCCTTGACCACGATGCCGGCCATGTGCGCCTCGCCCATCTCGGTCGGCACCGGCAGCGTCATCGTCGCGATCCGGAACTTGTCGCCGCTCGCCGACTCGCGGTGCTGCGTGAACACGAACGGGTTATGCGTGACCTGCGCCTGCGCCCACAGCGGATCGAAGTAGACGAGGTCGCGCCGCTCGAGCGCCGACATCACGGTCGCATGCCCCTTCAGCTTGAGCAGATTCGGCAGGAACACGTGCGCGAGCGCATACGCAGGGGTCATTGCCATGGTGATGATACGCACGAGCGTCGCCGGTTGTTTCCCGTCGACGTGGCGCAAAGCACGACACCGGTCCCTCGGACGCTATTCGCGCTCACGAACCGAGTACTCGAGCTTCCATTTTCCATGGCCGTCGCGTGCGACGCACCACAATTCCAGCGTGCCAACCTCGGTCACGTGCGCTTCGAGCCGCACCGGCACCATCTGCCCGGCCGTCCGGTCGCCCTCGGCCTCGACCAGCTTCTCGACCGGGTCGAGCTCGACGAGCCCGTCGCTGTCGGCATCGATCAGCGCGCCCGCGGTATCGGCCTTGCGCGTCGCGGCGGCGAAGAACCGGAACGCCTGGGTCTCGCCGACCACCAGCCCGAGCTCGTCGTCGGGCAGCTCCACCGTCGAGCCCTCCTCGAGGCCCTGCGGGGCGACGCACAGCGCCTTCACCGGCGGCGCGAACCCCGGGATCGCCGGCATCGCGCTCTCGATGCCGATGTAGTACGCGCGCGCCGTGCCGCCGCGGATCCGCACGCCCTTGCCGCGCCGCACCTGGCCGTAATGCGCCGCGCCGAGCGCCACCGCGAGATCGAGGTCCGCCCCGGCGAGCACGCCGACGTCGCGCCCGGCCCAGCGGCGCAACAGCTCGACGACGCGCGCCTGGAGCCGCGCCGCCTTCATCACGCCGCCGTTGAACAGCACGTGCGTGGGCATGCGCCCGAACCGCGCGAGGAACTCCGCGAGGTGGCGCGTGATCGCCGCGTCGTGCGCGTACGGCAGGCCCATCTCGCGCAAACCGCCGGCGCGCCGCCGCTCGGACCGCGCATCGGCCGCGACCTCGGGGAAGAAGCCATCGACCAGCATGCGCTCGGCCTGCTCGCGCGTGACCTCGGTCTTGATCGTGCCGCCGATCAGCTTGCTGCCGCGGCCCAGGATCGCCACCGGCACCGCGTCGGGCGCGCCGTCGCCGAGCAGCTGCTCCTTGGCCCGCCGGCACGCGTGCACGAGCGCCCGTTGCTGCAGCGCGTCGAGCGTGCGCCCGAGCTGCTGGCCGACCAGCGCCGCGAGCGCGAGGTCCATGTTGTCGCCGCCGAGCAGGATGTGGTCGCCGACCGCGATCCGCTCGAGCGCGAGGTTTCCCGACTCGCTCGTGATCTCGATCAGCGAGAAGTCCGTGGTGCCACCGCCGACGTCGCACACCAGCACGACATTGCCCGGCGCCAGATCGCGCCGCCACGCCTCGCCGCGGGCCGCGAGGTACGCATAGAACGCCGCCTGCGGCTCCTCGAGCAAGGTCACGCGGTCGAGCCCCGCCTCGCGCGCGGCGACCACCGTCAGCTCGCGCGCCACCGGATCGAACGACGCGGGCACCGTGACCAGCACGTCCTGCTCCGCGGCTGGCTCGTCGGGGTTGGCGTCGTCCCACGCCGCGCGCAGGTGCGCCAGGAACCGCGCCGACGCATTCACCGGCGACACGCGCTCGCCGCCCTCCATCGCTTGCTCGAGCTCGCGCTGCGCGCCGCGAAATGGCAGCACCTGCGACGTGCGGTCGATCGACGGGTTGCACAGCCACGACTTCGCCGACGACACCAGGCGGTGCGGCAGCTCCGCGCCGCGCTCGCGCGCGAATGCCCCGACCGCATATCGCATCGGCCCCGACCACGGCAGCTGCAGCTGCGCGCTCGTCACCTCGAGCTCGCTGGGCAGCAGCAAGAACGACGGCAGCGTCGGACGCTCGGCCACCTCGCCGGGGCCCACCACCTGCGCGATCGGTTGTGCGTGCGCCGGCGCATCGTCCCCCGCGACGGCGAGCGCCGAGTTCGTGGTTCCGAGGTCGATACCGAGGATCTTCACAGCTCGACTTCTGCGGGGGCGATCACCATGCGATCCACACCTTCGGCCAGCGCCGGAAGCTTGGCGTCTACCACGCGCCAGCCATGATGGCGAAGCGTCCCGCGAAACGGCGGCTCGCCCTTGGCCTCGCCGATCAGCCGGATCTCCGCCGGGTCGAACCCCTTGGGCACCGCGACCTTCGCCTCCTCGGCGCCGGGCATCACCGGCTCGAGCGAGAGATGCTGATCGAGGACCTTGGCGCAGCCGCGGTGGACGTCGCGCGCCGCCGCGCCGATGTCAGCGTCGGAGAACCCATCGAGCGGCTCGCGCAGAAAATCCACGAGTCGGCCCTCACGCTGGAGCAGCGCCAGTAGCGCGAGCGCGCCATCCCGATGATGCTGCGCGGCCGATGCCCGCGGCCGGTCGTCTCGCACGTCCTTCGCGGCCGCGGCCCCGGCGTCCTTCGCCACGTCTTTCGCGGCTTCCCTGGCCGCCGGCTTCGCCGGTTCCTTCGCGGCCGGCAGCTTCGCCGCTTCGCGCGGCGCCGCGCCCTCGGGCAGGAACGCGATCGCACCGGCCGGTAGCTGCTTGCCGAACAGCACCCGGAAGAAGCACAGGAACGCGAGCAGCAGACGGGACATGGCGCGGATCTAATGAGGGGATGAGCCGCGATACAAGCCGCGCCCGGCGAAAACGGGCACACAACGGCGACACCGGGCATCCGTGGTCACCGCTCGGAGCCGCGCGATCGGTGCCATCCCCCTGGCGTGTCACTTGCTGAGCTCCTGGTCATGCGAGCTCTTCCTCTTGTTCTCGTGCTCCTCGCCCTGCTGCTCGGCGCCGGCTGCGAAGGCCTCTTCGCAACGCAGGAGTGCATCACGGATCCCGACGAAGCTGCGATCGATCCCAAGACCGGCGCGTGCACCCACGTGAGCAACAGCGACGGCTGCGCGTATTGCTACGGGGAGTCCGATCCGTGCATCGTCGGGACCGTCGAGCACCTCAATTACGCCAGCTGCCGCAATGACTGTTCGTCGGCCACCGAGGCTGACTGCGTTGCGCGCCCCGATTGCCGCGCTGCCTACGCCGACGATGCCTTCTTCGCGTGCCTGGCGACGCCGCCCAAGAGCGTGTTCCACAGCGGCGCCTGCGATCGCCTCGATGCCTACCTGTGCTCGCTCCACGACAACTGCGCCGCGCACTACGCCTCGCATGTCGATGGCACGCGCAGCTTCGACCATTGCGCCGACGAGAATCCGTAAGCACGCTCGCTGCGATGCGCCGGCGCGCGTGGGCGGATCGTCCGCGACCGCGACTCGATTGCCCTGGTTTTCGCGCCGGCCTCGGAGTTGCCGGAGCCAGCCTTTGGCGCCCCATGGCGCGCCGCACCGCCGGCCGGCAGATGTGGCCGCTGCCGCCGGCTGCCCGAGTTTCTCGTTCGCGGCATTTTTCGTCGAGAATTCACACCCCGTCCACGGCCAGCGTTTATGCTTTTCGCTGTGGCTGGACACCCTGACGACGATCGGCCGCCGGCCGATCTCGCCGCGCTTCCGCCCGATCCCGAAGCGTTTGCCGAGGAGCCGAAAACTGTCCTCGACGACAGCCACGCCCTCGCGGAGCTCGACGCGATCGGCGCCCGTCACTCGGCCCTGGTTGCGGCCCCGCATGCGGCCCCGCAAGAGGCCGCGCTGGCGCTGCCCGACCCCGCGGACGATGACCTCGGCACCGCCACGCACCCCACGGCGCGAGACCCATTGCCGGTCCCCGAGCCGCGCACCCACACCGAGGTCATCGCGCCGGACGCGGTCCACCAGCTGCCGACCCAGCACATCCCATCGCGCCGCGCATCGACCTCGCTGAGCAAGGGCGCGACGCTCACGAGCTCGCCCGTCGACGCGATGAAGTTCGACGAGATCGCGCGCACCAAGATCTTCCTGAAGATCGTCCTGGGGCTGTGCGCCGGCGGCATCATCGTCGCGGTCTCGACCGGCGGCGACCCGGTCGCCAAGACCGTCGTGCTCGTCGGCTCGATCGCCTCGGCCCTCAGCGCGGTCGTCGTGTTCTCGATGATGCGCGACGTCGCGGCCTACGATCAGCGCAAGCTGCTCGTCCCGGGCCTGCCGATCGTGTTCGGCTCGATGGCCGGCGTCTACTACTGGGGCACCGGCTCGCCGGTCGCCGCCATGCTCGTCTACGGCATCTACTTCTTCAGCCTGGGCGCCAACCGCAGCGTCACCACGGCGCTCTACGCCCTGGTCGCCGGGGTCCACGGCATCCTCGGGCTCGGCATCATCTTCGGCGTGCTCGAGGATCACGGCGTCATCCGCATCGATCAGCTGCGCACCCGCGAGCAGGTCGCGATCCTCAGCATCATCGAGGCGCTGTACTTCGTGGCCTACTTCACCGCGCGCGTCAGCCAGCGCGTCACCCTGGACGCGATGGGAAAGCTCGAGCAAGCCGTCCGCGGCAACGCGCACCGCGATGCGCTGCTCGCCGAGGCCCGCGCCGACCTCGATCGCGTCCTCGAGATCGGCGGCCCGGGCCGCTTCACCGACCAGGTCATCGGCTCGTTCCGCCTGGGCGTCGTGATCGGCCGGGGCGGCATGGGCGAGGTCTACGAGGCGCACTCGATCAGCGACCGCCGCGAGGCCGCGGTCAAGCTCCTCCACCCCGGCATCCTCGCCGAGACCGTGCACCTGCAGCGGTTTCTGCGCGAGGCCCAGACCGCATCGCGCCTCGACTGCCCGTACATCGTGCGCGTCCTCGAGGTCGGCACCACCGCGGGCCAGGTCCCGTTCCTCGCGATGGAGCGCCTGCGCGGCTTCGACCTCGCACATCAGCTCCGCCGCCAGCGCCGGCTCCAGCTGCCGCAGGTCAAGGTCCTGGTCGAGCAGACCGCGATCGGCCTCGAGGCGGCGCGCGTCGCCGGGATCGTCCACCGCGATCTCAAGCCGCACAACGTCTTCTTCTCCGAGGAGCAGGGCGGCCTGCGCCGCTGGAAGATCCTCGAC
>DATIPJ010000336.1:0-4949 GCA_035472155.1 Kofleriaceae bacterium | reverse complement strand
CTCCGGGATCCACGGTGATCCGGCGCAGGTCGTCGATCACCACCGGAGGCAGGAACTGCGCCTCGTCGATCAGGACGCAGTCGAGCTGGGCGAAGTCGCGCGGATCGAACACGGTTTCGTCATCGATCAGCAGATCGGCCTCGGCTTCCAGCCCCGAGCGGGACGAGATCTTGTGGTTGCCGAACCGGCTGTCGATCCGCGGCTTGCCCAGCAGCACGCGCTTGCCCTGCTTGCGGTAATTGTGGGCCACCGCCAGCAGGTTCATCGACTTGGCCGAGTCCATCGTGCCGTAGCGGAAGTAGAGCTTTGCCACGGCGCTACCCTAGATCCGGGGGGTGACATCGCTGCAGGCGGAGCGAAGGCTCAGCGCTCGCGCAGCAGGCGTCGCACGACCTGGAGCGCCGGGATCCCGGTCACGCCGCCGCCGCCGTGGGTGGCCGACGACGCCTGGTAGAGGCCCCGGATCGGGGTCGTGAAGTCGGCGTAGCCGGAGGCCGGGCGCATGTGGAACAGCTGGCTCGCCGACAGCTCGCCGTGAAAGATGTTTCCGCCGACGAGGCTGTAGGTCGTCGCCATCTCGTGCGGCCCGATGACCTGGCGGTGCAGGATCGACGACGCGAAGCCCGGGGCGAGCTCCTCCATGCGCGCGACCAGGCGGTCGGCGTAGGCCTCGAGCTCGGCTCCGTGCGGCGCGTCGGCGAACCCGTGCGGCACCCACTGCGTGAACATCGACATCACGTGCTTGCCGGCGGCAGCCAGCGTCGGGTCGAACACGCTGGGGATGCAGATGTCGGCGAACGGCAGCCGCGCCGGGGCCCCGCCGACGGCGTCCTGGAACGCGTGCTCGATGTCGTCGAGCGAGTCGGCGAGGACGATCGTCCCGCCGTGGGCCTCGGGGTCGAAGCCAGGCTTGCAGCGAAACTCGGGCAGGCGGTCGAGCGCGAGGTTGACCTTGACCGTCCCGCTGCGCGACTTCCAGCGCTCGATCGCGGTGGCGAAGTCGTCCGGAAGCTCCTTGCGGTCGACGAGGCCGAGGAACGTGATCCGCGGGTGCGTCGTGGTGACGATCGCCTCGGCGTCGAGCTCGTCGCCGCCCGCGAGCACCACGCCGGTCGCGCGGCCCTCGGTGACCTTGATCCGGGCGACCTCGGCCTCGGTGCGGATCTCGGCGCCGAAGGACGCGGCGGCGGCCCGCAGTGCCTGGGTGACCGCGCCCATGCCGCCCTCGGGGAAGCCCCACGAGCCGAGCTGGCCGTCGCCGACGTCCCCCATCTTGTGGTGCGCCATGACGTACGCGGTGCCCGGCGACCGCGGGCCGGCCCAGGTGCCGATCACGCCGCTGACCGCGAGCACGCCGCGCAGCGCATCGGACTCGAAGCGCTCCTCGAGCAGGTCGGCCACGCTCATCGTCATCAGGCGCGTGACGTCGCCCACGCCGCGCTCGTCGAGCTTGCGGAACCGCCAGGCCACGCGCAGCGCCGCCCACAGGTCGCCGAGGCGCTTGCTGCCCAGCCGCGGCGGCACCTGCGTGAGCATCGGGCCGAGCAGCGCGCCGAGCCGGCCGAGCCAGGCGTCCCAGCGCTCGATCTCGTCGGCATCGTGCGCCGAGAACTTGGCGATCTCGGCCCGCCGGCGCGCCGGGTCGTCGCACATCATGAGGTAGCGGCCATCGCGCCGCGGCGCGAAGTACGGGAACTGCGGATAGATCTTGTAGCCGAAGCGCGCGAGCTCGAGCTCCTCGAGGATCGTGCGCGGCAGGAGGCTCACCACGTACGACAGCGCGGTGACCTTGAAGTCGGGCCCCCACGGGGTCTCGGTCACCGCGGCGCCGCCGACCTTGTGGCGCCGCTCGAGCACCGTGACGCTGCGCCCGCGCTTGGCGAGCAGACCCGCGGTGACCAGGCCATTGTGGCCACCACCGATCACGATCACGTCGCGGCGCGGGTTCATGGCGCCACGTTAGCTCAGTCAGCCGTGCCGCGCGATCACAGCGCGCCGAGCCCGCGCGCGGCCATGACCGCCAGCGCGCCGACCATGCCGGCCGCCGGGATCGTGAAGATCCACGCCCAGACGATCCGGGTCGCGAGCGCCCAGCGAACGCCGCGCGCCTTGGTGACCGAGCCCACCCCGATGATCGCGCCGGTGATGGTGTGCGTCGTCGAGACCGGGATCTTGAGGTAGGTCGCGGTGAACAGCGTGATCGCACCGGCGATCTCGGCGCAGAACCCGCCGACCGGCTTCAAGTGAGTGAGCCCCATGCCCATCGTCTTGACGATCCGCCAGCCGCCGATCGCCGTGCCAAACGCCATCGCGCCGTACGACGCGAGCACGGCCCAGAACGGCGCAGCGGTGGCGTGAACATCGAGCGCCCCACCGGCGATCATCACCGCCCAGATCACGCCGATCGTCTTCTGCGCGTCGTTGCCGCCATGACCGATCGAATACGCTGCGGCGGACAGGAGTTGCCCGGCCCGGAACGTCCGGTCGACGCGTCGCGGGCGCCATTTGCGGAACGCCCAGAACACCGCGAACATGAACAGGCCGCCGAGCACGAGGCCGATCAGCGGCGCGAGCAGGATGAACTCGAGGGTCTTGCTCAGGTTCGCCCACTGCAGGACGCCCGGACCGCCGAACGCCAGGCCGGCGCCCGAGAGCCCGCCGATCAGCGCGTGCGAGCTCGACGAGGGCAGCGCCAGGAACCAGGTGAGCAGGTTCCACAGGATCGCACCGAACAGCCCGCACACCACGACGATGACATAGCCCTGGCCCTTCTCGACCAGGATGATCTTCGAGATCGTGTCCGCCACGCCTTCGTGGAAGATGAACAGCGCGACGAAGTTGAACACCGCCGCCCACAGCACGGCGATCTTGGGCGACAGCACGCGCGTCGACACCACGGTGGCGATCGAGTTCGCCGCGTCGTGAAACCCGTTGATGACGTCGAAGATCAGCGCCGCCGCGATGGTGACGATGACGATGGCAGAGGTGGACATGCGCTAGGCGTGCTCGAGGATCACGCCCTCGATGATGTTCGCGACATCCTCGCAGCGGTCCGTCGCGGACTCGAGGTTCTCGTAGACCTCTTTCCACTTGATGATGACGATCGGATCCTTCTCTTCCTTGAACAGCCGCGCCACCGAGCGGCGCAGGATCGCATCGGCCTCGTTCTCGAGCCGGTTGATGTCGATGCACAGCTTGAGCGTGGCCTGCGTGTCGTGCAGCGAGCGCAGCCCGCGCACGGCGACCTCGACCTGGAGCGCCGTGCGATGCAGCACGTCGGCCATGTCGCGGACATCGCCCGTCATCACGACCAGCTCGTAGAGCTCGAGGCGCTCGGCCGCGGCCTCGACGTAGTCCATGATGTCGTCCATCCGGGTGATCAGCCGATGGATCGAGTCGCGGTCGATCGGCGTGATGAACGTCTTGTGGAGCGCCTCGACGCAGCGGTGGGTGATCGTATCGGTCTCGTGCTCGATGTCCGAGATCCGCCGGCACTTGGCCGGGATGTTGGCGCCAGTGGTCACCAGGGACAGGAACTCCTTGGTGCCCTCGATCGTGAGCGCGGCGTGCTGCTCGAAAAAGTCGAAGAAGCTGGTCTCTCGGGGCAGGAACCGACCTAGCATGCTGCCTCCTACGCAGGCGTGTAACACAGCTGCGACCGGCGCGTCATCGTGCGGGCAGCCAAAGGCGAGAAAGGTGCCAAAGGTGGATCAACGCGGCTCGGCCTCGGCGAATACGAGGCCTGCGCGCCGCAGGCGATCGACCAGCGGCTGTGCCATCGCCACCGAGGGGGTCTGGACGCCGCCCGGCGAGCTCAGGGGATCTCGCGCGAGACACATCGCCGCCTCGCCGAGCATGCGCGAGGTAGAGCCGTAGCCCGGGTCGTTGCGATCCGAGACGGTGTAGAGCAGCGTGTCGTCGCCCTCGCCTTCGGCGACCAGGCGCACCTTCCAGTGGCCGCGCTCGCGGACCTCGGCGGACGGGCCCTCACCGGGCTTGGGGGCGCGCCGCGCGACCTGCTTGCGCAGGAACGGGCGGCTCATCGCGAACGCGATCGCACCGAGCCCGGCGGTGATGCCGACCGCCATCGCAGCGCCGCGGGCGCTGCCGGGCGTGGACATCACCTCGCGGTAGACAAAGTCTGCGCCCCACGGGAGGCCGGCGAGCGCGTGGGCGCGGCGGACCACGCGCGTGTTGATGCCGGCCATCAGGAACGGCACCGTGAACATCTTGAGGTGCGGCTCCCAGCCGATGCCGCTGTCGTCGGGCGCGGCGGGCCTCTGGGCGCCGGGGTCGGGATCGAGGCCGTACGGGTTGCGCAGCAGGCGGCGGACCTCCTGATCGGCGGTCGCTTCTTCGGCGGTTTGCAGGCCGCTCGCCACCGTGCCTCCCGAGAGGCCGCCGCTTTGCTCCCCGAACACGGCGGTGACCTTGCGCGCGGGGTAACCGAACCGCGCGATGAACGCTTGCTGGGTTGCCCACGTGCCGAGGTCGCTCGGGATCGAGTCGAAGCCGCACGTGTGAACGATCCGCGCCCCGCTCGCCTGCGCCTGTTCGTGGTGAGCGTCGATCATCCGGCGCATCCATTGCACCTCGCCGGTGAGATCGCAGTAGTGCGTGCCGGACGCGGCGCACGCCGCGACCAGCTCGCTGCCGTAGCGCGCGTAGGGACCGACGGTGGTGCACACCGCGGTCGCGCGGCTGGCGAGCTGGCGCACGGCGGCCGGATCGAGCGCATCGCCGACGACGATCGGCACGCCGAGGCCGAGCGCCTCGAGCTTGTCGCGGCTGCGCCCGGCGATCGCCCAGCGCAGGCCCGCGGAGGAGAGGCCTGCATCGCCGCTGCGCCGGATGTAGTCGGCGACCAGGCGGCCGGTGAACCCGGTCGCGCCGAACAGGATGAGGTCGAAATCGCGCGTCACAGGGTGGGCAACCCTCGCCAGCGGGCG
>DATIPJ010000335.1:0-2057 GCA_035472155.1 Kofleriaceae bacterium | reverse complement strand
CGGCGCGTCGGGTCGGCGAGGGCTCTGAACACTTCATCCATGGCTGGAGTATAGGTGACCATTTAGTCACATGTCAAGTCGTTCGCGGCTTCCGCCCGCGGACGTCGAGCGGGCCGAGATCGCGGGCAAACGTCTCACGGCCAACGTCCCACTCGACGCCCGCCGTTCCCGCTTTGGGACGTTGACAGCGCTCAGCGCGGCGAACGTCCCAAACCGCCTCGCGGACCTTTCGAGTGGGCCGTTGTCGGCGGAGCCTTACCCCGCGCAGCTGGTCCGCGAGCCCACGCGCTGCCCGAGCTCCATCGCCCGGAGCGCTCGCAGGTGCGCAGCGAGCGCGGCGGACCCGACCGGCCCGGCCGGCATGCTCCACCACGAACGACGTAGTGCCCGGGAACTCGTGGTTGGACCAGCCCGGTGCGGTTCCCGGCAGGAACGGCAGGCACGTCGCCCGAAGGTGCGACAACCGGGCGTAGCGGCGCGCGACGCCCCGGTCGCCGCCGGCCATGTCGACGAGGTCCTCGTGCTGGTGGTACCAGATCGTCACGGCTGGCTTGATCCGCCGGATCAGCTTCACTGCGGCCTGCGTCTCGGGCTCGGACAACGGCCTGGGTCCCGAGTAGTAGACCGGGTTGGACACCTTCTGCCACTGATAGGGGAAGTTGCGGTTCAGGTCGACGCCGTGCGCGTTCTGCCTTGTGTCGGCGGCGCTGCCGTCCGGATTCATCTCCGGCACGATCCACAGCTGCACGCCCTCGGCCGGCACCGACCTCGCGAGCGCCGACGTGATCCTCAGGCCGGCGCACTCGTTGCCGTGGATGCAGCCGACCACCAGGATCTTGCGCTTGGCGTCGTCGGGACCGCGGACGATCGCGGTGATCGCGCGGCCCCTGACCGAGTGGCCGATCACGACAGTCCGCGCGGCAGAGCCGCCAGCGCAGACGAGCGCCACCGCAGCGACGGCAAGAGCGACAGCTAAGCGCCTCATCGCAGCAGCATCCGCAGGATCGGCTCCGCCCGCCGCGCGTCGGCGCGCTCGCCGGTGATCAGGTCGAGGTACGTGTAGGACTCGATCAGCCGCACGATTACATACGCGAGCTCGTGCAGGTCGACCGGTACGTCGAGCGCGCCGGTCGCGGCTTCGGCGCGCAGCAGCTCCTCGATCGCCGCGATCAGCCGCGGCTCAAAGGCGGTCTCGCGGCGCGTCAGCAGGCGCATCGCGTGCTCACCGTCCTCCTCGAGCCAGCGGCGCCAGCCGGGATTGCCGATCACGGCATCGAGGAACTTGCCGACCACCCGAACGATCCGGTCGCTGCCGTGGCCCCGCGTCGAGCGCTCCGCCTCGGACAGCATCCCCGAGGCGAGCGACCAGACGAGCTCCACCAGCAGCCGGTCACGGGAGCCGAACCACCGATACAGGGTCACGCGGTTGACGCCGAGCTCGTCGGCGAGCGTGCTCATGTCGACTCGCTCGGGAAGCAGGAACTTCTCGCGCGCGAGGCTCAGCGCATCGTCCGGACCGGGCTTCATCGTGCTCCATTCGCTGGTCAACTGATGCAACAGATCGTAGAATCTGTTGCATCGGACACGATGCCGGTATACATCGTGGCACCTCGACAACGGTGGGAGGTCCCTTGCGCGCAACAGACATCGAGGCGATCGGCGAGCTTGCGGGAGAGGCGCTTGCCGCCGGTGGCGGTCTGATCAAGGAGATGCACGAGGGGATCGCGAGCCGCCCGTTCGAGATCATGGGCCCGTCGGCGGCGCCGGCACGCGTGATCCACGACGGCGTCTCGCGCGCGGTCTACACCGGCGTGCGCACCGGCCTTCGCGCGGCGGCACGCGGAAGCGCCGCCGTGCTCGCCAGGCGCACCCACGACGACGGACCCGCGCTCGCCGCCACACCCGCCGGCTCGCTCGCGCTCGGCGCGATCCACGGCCTGTACGGCAACCACATTGAGGAGCGCGGCAACCGGCTCGCGCTCGGCATGGAGATCCGCCGCTGCGGCGAGCCGATCCCGCTGACTGCCGACGGCCTGGCAACGAGCTTCCCCGATGCC
>DATIPJ010000334.1:0-5911 GCA_035472155.1 Kofleriaceae bacterium | reverse complement strand
CTGCATCCGGAGCCGTCGGGGACTTGGCCGAGGGGGTTCTGCTGCTCCTGCGTGGAGCGATCGATGACGTTCCCGTACATGTCCTTGACGCCACCGGTGCCGTTGCCGGACGTGTTGATGATCCTCGTGTTCGTGGTGTTGCCGCGAACAAGCTCCTCGGTGGGCGTGCTCTGGTCGCCGAGCTTGTCCTTGACCTCGGAGCTGACGCGCTGGAGGTCGGCGAGGAAATCGTCGCTCGGGATGACGGCTTCGGCCTTGGTCACGTCGGCGAACGGCACGTTGGCCTCGAGGAACTCGCCGAGCCCGCCGCCCGTGATGCCGTAGTCGGCCTCGCTGAGGTTACGCGCGCACCACAGCGAGCTCATGAGGCCATCGAACGCCGTCGGCTTGAGGAGCGTCCGCGCCGCGGCCTCGGCCTTTCGCTCGATGTGCAGGACCACGGTGCCCTGCGGGTACCACTCGGGCTGCAGCGCACCGAGCGTCATCATGCGGGCGAACTCCTTGTCGGGTGGCTCGCGGGTATCGAGCTGGATCGTGCCCGGGCCATACCAGGTTGCGTACGACGCGATCGGCTTGGAGACATCGATCGTCTTGAGCGGATCCTTCTTCTTGAGGAGGTGGCGATACGCCTTCTTGCGCAGCTCGACGTTGTCCTTGGCCTTCTGGATCTTCTGCGGCGACGCCCCGGCCATCGAGGTCGCGATCTCGTTGTCGATCTGATCTTTATCGTGGGCGTTGGCGTTGAAGTACAGCGTGTCGACGGACTGGTTCCGGACCGCGTACGGCGTGATGCGAGTCGCGGGGATCTTCACACCCTTGCCGCTGAACTTGTAGTCGCCGTTCAGCGTCTTCATCACCGGATAGGTGCGCTCGCGGTTGGTGAACGCGGGCTCCACCATCTTGTCCTTGAGGCGTCTGAAGAACTCGCTCTTGAGGTCGCCGTGGGTCGGATCGACGTGCTTCTCCGCCTCGATGTCATGGAACTTCTGGACCGCGATCGGATCCTTGTTGCCGACGACCTTCGCGACGTCGCGGTCGACGCCGGTGGTGAGGTACTTGGCGATGATGGCGTGGCGGAGCGCGCCGGTGTCCATGAACTCGGTCTCGAGCTTCGCGCGGGTCTTGCCGACCCAGTCCGCCACGAACGGGCCGGAGATGTCGGTGCAGTCCGTCGCGCGCGAGTCGACCGCTTCCTTGGCCTTGGCTGCGTCCATCGGCCCCGGATCGGCGATGTCCCAGATCTTGGCGACCGATGCCGCGAGCGCTTGCTGCTGCGCCTCGAGCTCGGTGGCCGGCGAGATGCCGTCCTTGACCTTGGTGGCGAGCTCCGCGACCTTGGCTTCCAGACCGCGTGCGCGAGCGATCTCGGCGGTCGCCTCCGCCTTCTTCGGATCCGTGGCGGGGAGCGTGGCGAGCTTTGCGTTCAGCTCGCCGAGCTTGCTGGTGACCGGGGTCGGTGTGCTCGCCACCATCGGCTTGCCCGATGGATCGATGTATTGCGTGTGGCCCTCGCCGGCCACGGTCATGGCCACGCGCGTGCCGATCGGCGCGCCCGGAGGTAGCGGCTTGGCACCGGGCTCGGCGGCGCCGGGCTGGGCCGCACCGGGCTGGGCCGCACCGGGCTGCGCAGCGCCGGGCGTACCCGGCTGCGAGGCGGCCTGTGCCGTGACGGGCGGCGGCACGTCGAGGGTCTTGAAGTACGTGTCGGCGGCACCGATGGCACCCGCGCGATCACCGACGAAGAGGCAGCCCTTGATGCCGTTGGTGAGCTTGGTGTCGTTGAGGACGCGGCGGTTCGCCTTGTCCTTGGCCGCGGCCGCGTAGTGTGTGCACACGCTCTCGAGGGTGAGCTTGGTGCCCTTGAGGCCCTTGGCGAGCGCCGCCGACTCGACGGCGTCCCAGATGTTGCCGGCGGGCACGCCCGCGCCGATGCAGACGTTGACCTTCTTGCCCTTCAGGAGCTCGGGCACGACGGCGGTGGCGTAGGCGTTGGACAGCGCGCCCCAGATCTCGGGGTCCCAGCCTGCGGTCTTGCCGTCGAGGGTCGGCAGGCCGTCCATGAGGCCGCCGATCGCAGACGTCTCGAGCGTCAGGTCGGAGACCGCCTCGGCGAGGCTGCGGCCTTCGTCCTTGGACCAGAAGCCGAAGTTGCGCGCCTTGGCGAACCCGGCAGATCCGGCCTTCGCCAGCTCCTTGCCGATCTGGTCGAACTGCGCGATCGCCGAGACGAACTCGGGCGACTTCATGTTGAGCCAGCCCTTGGCGAAGTTCGAGTACGCCGCCGGGTCGTTCATCGCCGGGTGCGCGGCCTTCACGGCCTGGCAGATCTTGGTCCAGATCGACTCGGCGAACTGCGTTCCATCAACGCTGATGTGGCCCGCGGACGACAGCTGAGCGACGCGGCCCTTGAAGGTCGGGAAGTACGGATGGAGCAGCGGCTTCTCGATCGAGCCGCCGACGACGGCGGGATCGAGGGCGACCTTGGCCCATGCCCAGCTGATCTTGAGCGGGTTCCCGAGCGTCTGCTGCGCGGAGATGAGGGCGGTGTTCGCGGTCTCGTCGCCCGCGTTGGCCTTGGCGGCGAGGTCGGCGACCTTCTGCGCCTCGACCTTGGCCTGCTGGGCGGGCGCGGTCGCCATGGGCTTGATCCCGGGCGCGCCTGCGGTGGTGTTGCTGATCTCGGACACCTTGGCCGTGACCGGCGTCGGCGTGCTGGCCACCATCGCCAGGCCCGACGTCTCCTCGATGTAGAGCGTGTGGCCCTCGCCGTCGACGTTGAGCGGGACGCGCGTGCCGATCGGCCCCTTGTGCTTCTTGTCGAGAGGCTTGCCGTCGGGCCCCAGCGCGGGTTGACCGTTGGCGTTGGCGTTGGCCCCCGCGGCGCGCGCTTCGGCCGCGGCCTTCTCACGCTCCTTGCGCTTCCTGGCTTCCTCGGCTTCCTTCTCGAGACGCTGGGTCTCCTGCGCGGTGATCTTGTCCTTTTCCTTGACGTTGGTGCTGTACGTCTTGTCCTGCTGCTCGAGCTTCGCCTTGTAGGCCGCCTCGTCGGTCTTGCCCTGATCGACCACCTTCTGCACCGTGGCATCGACGCCGCCGGCGGTGGTCGCCGGCTTGCCGCCCTTGGGATCCGCCGTCGGCGCGGCGCCCGGAGCGCCCTTGCCGCCAGGCGCAGCCCCGCCGCCGGGCGTCGTCGCCGCAGCCGCACCGGGCTTGCCTCCGGCCGCGGGTGCCGCCGTCGGCGCACCGGGCAGCTTGCCGAGCGTGCCAGGCTTGCCGGCCGCACCCGGCGCGGCCTTGCCGCTGAGCGCCGCTTCCTTGGCGTCGAGCGTGCGCTGCTGCGAGATGATGCCGTCGGGGCCGGCGGCCACGGCGGGCCCCGGCTTGGGCGCAGCGGTCGTGCTGCCGCCCGACGGGCCACCCTTCTGGCCGCTGCTGCCGCCGCCGATGTTCGCGGGTCCACCACCGCCACCACCGACCTGCTTGGCGTTGGACGACGTGCCCGGCATCGGATCGGGCGTGCCGCCCTTGGGGGCCTGCTTCGCGCCCGGGCTCTCCGGCGCGGCGGCCTTCTTCTGGGTCGGCGGAATCGCCATCGCCGCGTGCACGCTCACGCCTGGATCGGATGGCAGCGCCGGCAGCGTCACCGCGGGCAGCACCTCGGGAGGTGGCGGCAGCGGCACCGGCGGAAGCACCGGAATCGGCTCGGGCTTGGCGAGCGGCTTGGGCATCGGCGGCTCGGGCGGCTTGGCCGGCGGCGGCGCCTTGTGCTCCTTGTCGGCCGCGACGGCCGCGCCCTCCTTCTTGGCGTGCTGGGCCGCCTTGACCTTGTCCTCCTGCGCCTTGTTCCACTCGGCCTGGGTCTTGGAGGTGTTGGTCTCGTGGGCCTTCTTCTGCTGCTGGTCCGTCTGGACGTGCGCGGCCTCCGCCTTCTTGTAATCGGCGGCCTGCTTCGCGACCGCGGCGGCGTGCTCCTCGTCCTGCTTCTTCTGCTTCTGCTGCGCCTCGAGCAGGTCGGCCTGGTACTTGGCCTCGATGTGGGCCTGGACCAGCTCGCGCTCCTCGACGACGTTGACGCCGGTGTCGGGGTTGATGCCCATGTGGGCGATCTGCGCGCGGCGCCACGCGAGGATGAGGCGGCCCGCACCCATCGGATCGCGGCGGGCGGTGACCGCGACCGCCTTGGCCAGCTTCTGCGTCGGCGTCGTGCACGCGTCCGCGGGGTCGATCGTCTCGGCCTGGTCGGCGTGGTCCTGATAGAAGTCCCACTGCTCGTTGCTGACCGGGAACATCGAGTGGAAGTCGACCGGCGGCGCGACCATGCCATTCTGCCAGCCGTCGGGGAGCTGCTCGAACTGGACCGCGGCCGAGCGGAACGCCTTGAGCACCGGCGCCACGCGCTCGCGCGCATCGCGGTTGGCTTCTTCGTCGCCGGCGTGCTGCCCGCCCTGCTTGACGCCTTCCTTGATCGACTCGAACGCGTCGTCGCGCAGCGAGAGCCCGTTGGTGAGGTGCGTGCCGCCGGGGCCGCCGATCTGCAGGCCGACCGGGTTGAACGGGTGGAACCGGCCGAGGTCGATGTGCGCGAAGTTGGCCGACGCCAGCGTCCACTTCTTGTCGACGATGGTGAACCAGCAGATCTCGGCGTGCAGGGTCGCGATCAGCGACGCGATCAGATCGAGCGACGCGCCCACGAACGGATCGATGTCGAGGTGCGCGCCCTGGCCGGGCGCGAAGCGGCCGTTGACGTCGGCGCCGAGGTCGAGGTTGAGGCGCGCGGCGATCTCGGCGCCGATGCCGGCGTCGCAGCTCGCGATCAGGAGCTGGATCTCGCCGACGACCTGCACCGACAGCGACAGCGTGATGTACGCGCCCATCGCGATCGAGCCGCCGAACGTGAACGCCGGCATGCCGCCCTTGTCGAGCGCCTCGAGCCCGCCCTCGAGCTGCGGGTTCTTGAAGGCGATGCGCGGCATGCGATAGCCGGCCGCGACGCCCATGCCGAACTTGAGGCCGAGCGACGCGACGCCGACGGTGGCGAGCGGGATCGTCGGGAAGTCCTTGTGCCAGTTCGCGATCTCGTGCTCGTCGGGCGTGGCGTTCTTGTCATTGGGCGTGATGCCCATGACCTGCAGGCCCTTCTGCGAGTCGTAGCGAAGCCCGACGACGAGCTCGAGCGTCTCGGTCGGCTTGAGCGTGATCGAGCCCTGGATGTAGAAGCCGGCACCGACGTCGTAGCCGATCTCGACCCGCGCTTCCTTGACGATGGAGGCGTCCTTGGGGATCAGCGTGGCGCCGACGTGGATGCCCTTCTGGTCGAGATCGCCGGTGACCTTCGCCTGCTGGAAGCCGGGGACGGTGATCGGGAACTCGATGTGCGCGTAGAGGCCCTTGGTCTTATCGTACCCGGCGACGAAGGTGCCCTTCTCGCCGTTCTTCGCCATCGGCGCGTTGAACTGCGTCGTCAGCGTGGCGTGAAGGCCCGCGCCCGGCGTGTACCCGACCTCGATGACCGGATTCTCGATCGGCAGGAAGTCGGGCGGGACGAGGTTCAGCTTGCCTGTCGCGTTGGCGAGCTTCCACTGCTTGATGTCGACGTGGATGTTGCCCGACTGGATGAACCTGGCGAGCACCGAGGTCCCACCCGGCGTGACCTTGAGATCGGCCGCGGTGTTGAGCTCGCCCATCTCGCCCGCGCTCACCGTGCCGGTACCCTCGATCTTCAGCTGCGGGAAATCGGCCATCAGGTGGACCGAGCCCGACTGGAACTTGTTGTTCGCGACCGTGATCTTGCCGTCGGCGATGACCTCGCCGAGCTTGGCGCGCGTGACCGCGAGCTCGCCGGAGATGCCCTGTCCGGTCTTGTAGGTCGCGTCGAGATGCGCCGCGATGTCGGTGACCCCCGCGCCCGGGA
>DATIPJ010000333.1:0-7471 GCA_035472155.1 Kofleriaceae bacterium | reverse complement strand
GGCGCAGGCACCGACGGCGCAGGCACCGACGGCGCAGGCACCGACGGCGCAGGCACCGACGGTGCGGGCGCAGACAGCGCAGGTGCAGGCGCAGAGGGCGCAACAGCCGGTGTGGCGGGTGCGGGCGGTTCCGAGGCGCCGGTGGGCTTTGGCTGGGCCGCCGGCGTGCTCGGGGCGCTGCCCTGGAAGATGATGCCTGCGGCGATGGCGATGACGAACACCCCGACGGCGATCCCGAAGCCGATCGGGAAGCGCTTGCGCACCGGCGGCGGGGCGACAGGCAGCGAGACCGCCTGCGACGCCGAGCCGCTCAGCGTGGTCGGGACCGGGCGGCTCGAGCTGGCCGTCGGTGCGGCCGCGGCGGTCGCTCCCGCGGCGCCCGGCTCGCGCACGACCGGCGAGACCAGGAAGCGCGCGCTACCGCCGTGCGCCGCGATGTAGGCCGTCGGGTTCTGCAGTGCCAGCGCCATGTCATCGACGCGCTGGAACCGATCCTCGGCCCGCTTCTCGAGCGCCTTGAGCACGATCAGCTCGACCGCCTCGGGGATCTGCGGCGCGATCCGAGATGGCGCGAGCGGCGGCTTGGTCATCTGATGGATCATCACCTCGCCATGGCCCTCGCCGCCGAACGGGACGCGGCCGGTCAGCATCTGGTAGAGGACGATGCCGAGCGCGTAGATGTCGGCGCGGTGATCGATCAGGCCGCGGCCGTCGCACTGCTCGGGCGACATGTACTGCGGCGTGCCCATCACCGTGCCGGTCCGCGTGCGGTGCGTGCGGGCGGCGCCGGACAGCTTGGCGATCCCGAAGTCGAGCAGCTTCACGAAGTCGCGCTGGCGGCCGCGCGATATCAGCATCACGTTGTCGGGCTTGAGGTCGCGGTGGACCACGCCCTTGCTGTGCGAGGCGGCGAGCGCGTCGGCGATCTGGAGCGCGATGTCGACCGCGCGATCGGGAGCGAGTGGCGCCTCGCGCTGGATCAGCTGGGTCAGCGTCGCCCCCTCGACGTACTCCATGATGAAGTACACCAGCGGGGGCTCGCCGGGCATGGGCGGCGGGATCGTCCCGAAGTCGACGATGTCGATGATGTTCGGGTGCTGGATGTCGTTGACCGCCTTGGCTTCGTTGAAGAAGCGGCTGACGATCTCCGGGTCCGAGGAGAAGTCGGGGTGCAGGACCTTGAGCGCAACCCGCTTGCCGATGGCAGGGTGCTCTGCAAAGTACACCGAGCCCATCCCGCCCTCCCCGAGCTTGTGGCGCACGATGTAGTTACCGATCGTCTTGCCCAGCATGCTGAAAGGGCGACCGCAGATCCTCGTTTCGTACATATCGCGCGACGAACACGACCTCAATAACCATTTCTGGGAATCGCCATGTGGCGCGCGGCGCCACCCCGATCGATGTAGGGGATCAGGTGAGCAGTGCGATGACTTCGCGGCGGGACGAGACGCCCAGTTTCTTGTAGACGCTGGCGAGCTGGTTCGAGACCGTGCGAGGTGAGGTGCCGCGTTCGCGGGCGATCGCAGCGATGCGCTTCCCGCCCAGAATCCCCGTGACCACGGCACGTTCGGCATCGCTGAGACCGGGCGAGGTCGCCGCGGGCGTGAGCCGTGTGATCGCGAGCTCCATGCCCGGAACTCCACCGATCGGTTCGAACAGCGCGTTCTTGAGACCGACGAGATCGGCGCTGTCGGTGACGCCGAGCCGACGCAGCGCCGTCCGGAGCGTGCGTGCCACGGTGGATTCGGAGAGCTGCAGCTCGAAGGCGATCCACTTGCCGGAGCGTCCGGTCAGCGCCAGCTCCACGACATCGCGCTCGCGCGGCTGAAGCGCGCGCAAGCTCCCGCCGCGCTCCGGGTTCTTGCCGGCGACGACGTGGCGCGTTCCGCTCGCCATGAAGGTGTCGAGCAAACTCCATCGGCCCGCGATGATCGCGGGCCACAGCGGCTGCCGCGTGGTGGAGCGCTGCAGCGTTCCGATGCGGTCCTGCGCGAGCACGATGCCGCGCAGCGCCTGTCGAGCGCTCTCGATGCGCGCGTCGCTCCCGGCGTCCGGCGCGGCCGGAGTCTCCAGTGCCTTGCGGATCCGCCACGCGGCTGCGAGGTGGTGCGCCAGGCTCTGGAACGAGTCGAGCTGTGCGGGGAACCACTCTCGCACGCTCGGACTCCCGAACATGATGTAGAGGCCACTGCCATCGCCGGTATTGGCGAGCACGTAGAGCGGAAAGATCTGCCGGGCGCGCGCCTCGAGATAAGTCGAGAGTTGCGTACAGCTGCTCGAGTACAGGCTCACCGCTCTGGGTGTGAGTGAGCGCGCATGCTGGCGCACGGCGATCGGCGCCAGTCGCTGCCATTCGAAGAAGCGAGCGATGTAGTCCGGATCGGCGCCCTCGAAACACACCGCATCCGGATCGATGCGCGCGTGGCTATCGAAGCGCGCGACCGCCACCGCTCCGTCGGGGAGCGCGCGATGTGCGGCGCGGGCGATGCACGCCATCGCCTCGCGGCTGCTCGCGGACAGGTTGTAGGCCGCGTCGAGGATCAGAAGCGCTTGAGCATCCTGCATGACATCTGGCTCCGGACGGCTTGCAAGCGACGTGACCGCCGGCGTCGTCGCTTGATTCGCATGGCGAGCAGAGGAGCCGCTTCGGCGGATGTGAAGGCGAACGTGCGTGAGGTCACGCTCATGATGGCTCAGCCCTCGCAACCATCCATTACACAAAGAGATTTCGAACCGCCGCTGCGCAGGCAATCAGGGGTCGGTCGCCAACGAGCAGAGATCCCGCAACGAGCAGCGGTCGCGCAAACGAACAGCGGTCGCGCACGCCATCGGACGTCGCGCACGCCATCGGACGTCGCGCACGCCATCGGACGTCGCGCACGCCATCGGACGTCGCGCAACGAGCAGCGGTCGTGCAACGAGCAGCGGTGGTGCAACGAGCAGCGGTCGTGCAACGAGCAGCGGTCGTGCAAACGAGTCGAGGGCACAAGCAATCGGAGTCGTGCCGGCGCACCCGTCATTGCACGTGACGCGTCAACGCGAAGCGCGCGGCGCAGGCTGGGTACCGAGCGAGATAGCTACCACGGCCGGGTGGTGGATCGTCAGCCGGTCGTGGCACTGGCGCAGCCGCATCATCTCGATACGGTGGTCGGCGGACGAGCGAGGACCCAGACCTGCGACCGCGCGCGAAGCGTGCGCGCGTTCACGCCGTGCCCGTGCGCGGGAACGAGCCGTGTGGGAACGAGGGTGCGCGGGAAGAGCAGTGTGGAACGAGCAGTGTGGGAACGAGCAGTGTGGGAACGAGGGTGCGCGGGAACGAGCCATGGTTTATGGATCGAGCAGGCCGCGCTCGCGGGCGAGGGCACGCAGCTTCTCGGTGACCAGCTGGAAGCGCTTGCGAAGCCGCGCGGCCTCGCGCTTGAGGTCCTCGGCACCCAGCTCGTCATCGGCGAGCGCGGCCGCGACCTCTTCCCACTCCAGCGCCTTGTCGATCCGCAGGATCAAGAGCATCTGATCAGGCTCGGCCAGCTCTTCGCGCAGGCGGCGGACCTCGGATTTTACCTCGGTGCGCAGGTGGACCATCGTCGACGAGCGGACGCGCTCGGCGAGCTCGAGGATATCGACGTGATCCATCGGCACGTTGTTCTCGGGCTTGCGCGCGCTCGCGATGGCCCAGCGCGCGGTGGCGTTGCGCGCGATGCGATAGGCCCAGGCGCGCAAGGTCGATCGCCACTGAAAGCCGGACAGCCCGCGCCACAGATCTTCGGCAAACAGCGAGAACACCTCGGCTGCGTTGGGCTCCGAGCCCAGCCGCGCGCGCAGCACGCCGATGATCTCGGGCCCGTAGCGCTCGAGCGCGAGCGTCGTCACGGTGCGGTAATCGCCCGACTCCCAGGCGCACCGAAGCTCGTGCTCATCAGTCGTCGACACACTGTCATCAAAGCACAACGAACGGCCGGTTGGCGCGGCGTACACTGCGCCGCGTCATGCCGGGCCTTGCGAGCGAAGACGACGAGGGTCTTTCGCTCGATGGCCCGTACGATTCGTTCCTGCGCGAGGTGGCGCATGCCACCGATGGCACCGCCCGCACGGCGATCGTGCCGCTGCGGCCCGGGGCGCAGCTGCTCGGCGGGCGGTTCGAGATCGAGCGCGCGCTGGGGACCGGCGGCATGGGCGTGGTGTACGCCGCGCGCGATCGCGACCTCGGCTGCGCCGTCGCGGTGAAGACCCTGCGCGCGCCCACCCTGGACGCGCTGCACCGCCTGCGCGACGAGTTCCTCGTGCTCTACGACCTGGCGCACCCCAACCTGGTCTCGCTGGGCGAGCTGTTCGATGACGACGGCCGCTGGTTCTTCTCGATGGAGCTGGTCGACGGCGTCGACTTCCTGCATTGCGTGCGGCCCGACGACGCGCTCGACGTCGGGCGGTTGCGCGGGGCGATGGCGCAGCTCGCGGCGGGCCTGGGCTTCTTGCACGCGCGCGGCAAGGTCCACCGCGACGTCAAGCCGTCGAACGTGCTGTGCACGGCGGAGCGCGTGGTGCTCCTCGACTTCGGGCTGGCGAGCGCGGGCGGCGATAGCGCGCGCGCTGGTACGCTCCCGTACATGGCGCCCGAGCAGCACGCCGGCGAGCAGAGCCGCGCCGCCGCTGACTGGTACGCCGTGGGCGTGATGCTGTGGGCCGCGCTCGCCGGGCGGATGCCGTTCACCGGCGACGAGCGCGAGCTGGCGGACGCCAAGCGGCGCGGCGCCCCGCCGCTCGACGGGCCGGCCGACCTGGTCGCGCTCGCGCGCGCGCTGCTCGAGCCCGACGCCGCGCAGCGGCCGATCGACGACGAGATCCTGCAGCGGCTGGGCGCGCGGCCGCCGCCGCGCATGCCGGCGATGCCGTTCGTCGGCCGCGGTTGCGAGCTGGCCGGGTTGCGCGCGGCGTGGGGCGAGGCGCAGGCCGCGACGCGCACCGTGTTCGTGCGCGGGCCATCGGGCGTGGGCAAGTCGGCGCTGCTCGCGCGATTCGCCGACGAGCTGCGCGGCGCGGGCGCGATCGTCCTGCCGGGGCGCTGCCACGAGCGGGTCGCGATGCCGTACAAGGCGATGCACGGGATCGCCGCAGCGCTGGCCGCGCACCTGCGCGACGATCCGGACGCGCGCCGCGTGGCGCTGGGCTCGCCCGACGTCGGGATGCTGCCCGAGGTGTTTCCGTCGCTGAGCGAGCTCGCCGAGCTGACCGATGCTGCGCGCGGGGCCGCGACGATCCGCGATCCACAGCAGCGGCGGACCCGCGTGTTCGATGCGTTCGCCGAGCTGGTCGCGCGGCTCGCCGCGCACGCGCCGCTCGCCCTCATGATCGACGACCTGCAATGGGCCGATCGCGACGGCCTGGCGCTGCTCGAGCACATCGCGGCGCGCACCCCGGCGCGGGCGCTCGTCGTTGCCGCGGCGCGCGACGCAGCGCTCGACGGCTCGCTCGCGGGCGCCGCCGAATGGCTCGCAGCCGGCGCGGCGATCGACGTCGGCGGGCTCGATCCGGCCGACGCCGAGGAGCTGGCGCGCCGGCTCGCGGGCGACGCCGCCGCCGGCGCGATCGCGCGCGAGGCGACCGGGCATCCGCTGCACATCTCCGAGCTCGCGCGGACCTGGCAGCTCGGGCTCCGCGACGCGGCGCCCCGGCTCGACGATGCGATCGCCGGGCGCGTGCGCGAGCTGCCGCCCGATCAGGCGCGGGTGCTGTCGCTGATCGCGATCGCCGGCGCGCTGCCGCAGGCGGTGATCGGCGAGGCCGCCGGGCTCGACGGGGCAGGGTGGTGGCCGGCGCTCGCGGCGCTGCGCGCGTCGCACCTGGTCCGCACGCACGGGCCGCGCGGGGGCGACGTCGTCGAGCCGTACCACGATCGCGTGCGCGAGACCGTGGCGGCGCGGCTCGCGCCCGAGGTCGTGGTGGCCGGCCACACCCGGCTGGCCAGCGCGCTCGCGTCGCGCGGCCTGGGCGCCGAGCGGCCCGACCTGCTCGCGCTCCACTTCGAGGGCGCCGAGCGCCCGGTCGATGCCGCGCACTGGACCGAGCGGGCCGCCGACCAGGCCGCGCGCGCGCTCGCATTCGATCGCGCCGCCGAGCTCTACCTGCGCACCCGCGCGCTGCTCGCGCACGCGCCCGATCACGCGGCCTCGCTGCAGTCGCGGCTCGGCGACGCGCTCGCCAACGCGGGCCGCGGCGCGCCGGCCGCCGAGGCGTACCTCGCGGGCGCCGCGCTGGTCACAGATGCTACCGGCGATGACGAGGTCGAGCTGCGCCGCCGCGCCGCCGAGCAGCTGCTGCGCTCGGGCCACATCGACGAGGGGCTGCGCGTGATCGACGGCGTGTTCCGCGAGGTCGGGCTGCCGCCGATGAGCCGCCGGCGCTGGCCGGTCGGTGCGCTGATCGTCCAGCGCGGCCTGTTGCGCATCCGGCGCTGGCGCGGGTCGGCGCGCCGCGCGAGCACCGACCGCGATCGCCGCAAGCTCGCGTGCTGCTGGTCGGCGGTCGTCGGTATGGCGATGACCTCGCCGCTGCGCATGGCCGAGTACCAGACGCGCCACCTGCGGCTGGCGTACGCCGCCGGCGACACGCGGCGGATCGCGCTCGGGATGTGCTTCGAGGCGCCCGCGGCGGCGCTCGCCGGGCCGCCCGCCACGCGCGCCCACGCATTGCTCGACGAGGCGCGCGCATGGGCCGCGCAGGTCGACGACCGCGTCGTCGAGCCCTACGTCGCGCTCGCCGAGGGCACGGTCGCCCTGCTCTCGGGGCGCTGGCGCGACTCGTTCGCGCGCTGCGACGCCGCCGAGCGCGGCTTCCGCGACGACTGCGTCGGCGTGGCGTGGGAGATCGGCACGTCGAGCCACATCGCGCTGTCGTGCCTCTGGTACATGGGCCGCGTGCGCGAGCTGCGGACGCGCCTGGTGCGCGCGCTCGACGAGGCCGACCGCCGCGGCGACCTCTACGCGGCGACCGAGCTGCGCACCGCGCTCCATCCGATGATGCTGCTGATGGACGACCGCGAGCCCGCCGCCCGCGACACGCTCGCGCGCGCCAAGACCGGGCTGCCCGAGCGCGAGACCACGATGCAGCACTGGCAGCACACGCAGTCGAGCGCGCTCGTCGAGCTCTACGCCGGCGCGCCCGAAAAGGCGCTCGCGCTGATCGAGCGCGGGTTGCCCGCGGTGCGGCGCGCGTTCCTGCTCCGCATCTATGCCGTGCGCTCGTTCACCGCATTCCTGCGCGCAGCGGCGTCCCTCGGGACGCTCGCGGCCGGCGACGGCGACGCCGATCGCCTGCGCACCTCCGTCGAGCGCACCTGCGCTGGCCTCGGCGACGATGTGCTCTCGCGATCGGTGACAGAGATGGCCCGCGCCGGGCTCGCCGTGCTGCGCGGCGATGTCGACGCCGCGGCGAGCGCCTATCGAGCGGCGGCCGATGGCTACGACGCGGGCGACAT
>DATIPJ010000332.1:0-9973 GCA_035472155.1 Kofleriaceae bacterium | reverse complement strand
GACGGCAGGGCCTCGATCGCCGAGATGGTGCACGCCGCCGCCGAGCTCGGGCATCAGGCGATCACGATCACCGATCACTCGGCCGCCGCGACGTATGCCAACGGTCTCGACCTCGGCCAGCTGCGCGCTCAGCACGCCGAGATCGAATCGCTCCCCGACCCCGAGGTCCGCATCCTGCGCGGCACCGAGGCCGACATCCTCGCCGACGGCGCGATCGATGTCCCGCCCGAGATCGTGCCCGAGCTCGACCTCATCATCGCCAGCGTGCACCAGCGGTTCCGCCTCGATCAGAACGCGACCACCGAGCGCGTGATCGCCGCGATGCGCGCTCCGTTCTTCAAGGTCTGGGGCCATGCGCTCGGCCGCATGGTGCTGCGCCGCGACCCGATCGACGTCCGGCTCGACGAGGTGCTCGACGCGATCGCCGCGTCGCCGGCCGCGATCGAGATCAACGGTGACCCGCACCGCCTCGATCTCGAGCCCGTTGGCGCGCGGCGCGCGGTCCAGCGCGGCATCAAGTTCGTGCTGTCGTGCGATGCGCACTCGACCCGCGGGCTCGACGCCACGCGGTTTGCGGTCGCGATGGCGCGGCGCGCGCGGCTCCGGAAGCGCGATGTGCTGAACGCGCTGCCGGTCGACGAGCTGGCGGAGGCGATCCGGCCACGAGCGCGCTGAGCGTCCGCGCATTGTGCACCGCGTGGCCCTCGGCGTCGTTGTCGAGGTAGACGTGCACGTCGCGGCCCTCGGCGACCCAGCGCTCGATGTCGGCGGCCCAGCGCCGCAGGCTCGCCGCCGAATAGCTCGAGGCGTACTTGCGCGTGTGCCCGTGCAGCCGGACATAGACCAGGTCGCTCGTGACCTCGCGCCACATCGGGAAATCTGGTGCATCGCTGATGCACACCGAGACGCCGGCCGCGCGCAGCTGCGCGGCGACATCGGGGACGAACCACGAGCGATGGCGCAGCTCGAGCGCGTGCCGCACCGGCCACGCCGAGAGCGCGCGCAGGAAGCCGTCGAGCCGCGCGGCGTCGAGTGCGAAGTTGCTCGGCAGCTGCCACACCACGGCGGCCAGCTTGTCGCCGAGCCCGCTCGCCTGGTCGCGCAGGAGCACGATCGAGCGCTCGCAATCGCGCAGTCGCTTGTAATGCGTGACGAAGCGATGGCCCTTGACCGCAAAGCGAAAGTCGGGCGGCGTCGCGCTCCGCCAGCGCTCGTAGGTCTCGCGCCGGATCTGCGTGTAGAACGAGCCGTTGATCTCGAGCGCATCGAACGTACGCGACGCCACCTCGAGCCAGCGCTTGACGGGCGTATCGGCATACAGATGCTCGCGCCAGCCCGGATACACCCAGCCACTGGTCCCGATGAACGCCCGTGCCATCCTCACCGAATATGCAGTACACGAGCCGGCCCATTGGACCCACCGTGTAGCGGTGAAGCCAGTGGTACGGCGTGGCAGTGGCACCACGGATGCATCACCGACGGGTATGTCCAGGGGCGCAGCATCTCCCAAGCTCGCGAAATACCGATCCATGCGCGACTTCGCGCGCACCGGCGAACCCAGTGGAGATTCGCAGATCGCTCGGTCGGGCCACAGCTTTGTCATCCAGCAGCACGCAGCGCGCCGCATGCACTACGATTTTCGCCTCGAGCTCGACGGCGTGCTGCTGTCGTGGTCCGTACCGAAGGGCCCGAGCCTGTCGCCCGCCGAGCGCCGGCTCGCCGTGCGCACCGAGGATCATCCGCTCGACTACGCCGATTTCGAGGGCATCATCCCGCAGGGCCAGTATGGCGGCGGCACTGTTTCGGTGTGGGACCGCGGCACCTGGGAGCCCGAGAGCGACCCTCGCGAGGCGATGGTCAAAGGCCGCCTGACCTTCACGCTTCATGGCGAGAAGCTGCGCGGTCGCTGGCACCTGATCCGCACCAAGGGCGACGGCAAGTCCGAGAACTGGCTGCTGTTCAAAGGCCGCGACGAGGCCGCCAACGACAAGCTCGACATCGTCGTGGCCAAGCCCCAGAGCGTGCTCTCGGGGCGCACTGTCGACGAGATCGCCGCCGCGGCCGACCGCGTCTGGCAGAGCTCGCGGCCGCAGGAGCCCACCGTCGCCGAGAAGCGCGCCGCGAAGATCGCCGCCGCGGGGCCGCGCGCCACCAAGCCCGCGAACCACAACGAGCTGGTCTCGCTCGTCGAGCAGCTGCCGATCGGCTTCAAGCTCACCAACCTCACCAAGGTGCTCTACCCCGACCAGGGCATCACCAAGGGCGAGCTGATCGCGTATCTGGCGGTCGTGTCCGAGCACGCGCTGCCCCATGTCGCGGGCCGGCCGCTCACCATCGTCCGCTGCCCCGAGGGCCTGCGCGCGACCGGCAAGGGCCGCACGTGCTTCTTCCAGAAGCAGCTCCTCGCCGGCTCGCCGCCCGCGATCCACACCGTGCCGATCACCGAATCCGACGGCGAGACCGTGGACTACATGCAGATCCACGACATGCCCGGCCTCGTCGCGCTCGCGCAGCTCGGCACGCTCGAGATCCACACCTGGGGCTCGCACGCCGACAAGCTGGAGAAGCCCGACTTGCTCGTGTTCGATCTCGATCCCGACGTGGGTCTGGGCTGGGAGAAGGTCGCGCTGGCCGCGTTCGAGATGCGCCGGCGCCTCCACGACATCGGCCTCGAGAGCTTCGTCAAGACCACCGGCGGCAAGGGCCTGCACGTCGTCGCCCCGGTGACGCGCAACCTGGGATGGGACGACTTCAAGGACTTCACCCGGTCCGTGGTGGAGGCCATGGAGCACGACGAACCGGCGCTCTACACGACCAACATGGCCAAGGCCGCGCGCAAAGGGAAGATCTTCCTCGACTACCTGCGCAACGGGCGCGGCGCGACCTTCATCGCGCCGTACTCGCCGCGCGCACGGCCCGGCGCGCCGGTCGCAGTCCCGATCACGTGGGAGGAGCTCGCCCACGGCGTCGATCCGGCGACGTTCACGACCGTGACCGTCCCGCGCCGCCTGGTCGCGCTGCGGGAAGATCCCTGGAAGGCGATGATCGGCCTCAAGCAGTCGATCACGGCCAGCGCGCGCCGCGCGTTCGGAGGCAAACGATGAGAGCACGAACCGACAACCCCGATGTCATCGAGCACCGCCTGCTCGAGCTGGTCTACACCACCGACGTGCCGATCACGCCGATGGCGCTGGCCTACTACGCCCCGTGCTCGCTCGAGGACGCTGAGAAGGTGCTCGACAAGCTCGCGGCGCGCGACCGGATCCAGCTCGAGGTCGCCGATGACGGCGCGATGACCTACGTGTTTCCCAACCGCCACAAGCTCACGCCGCACGAGCAGCCGCAGCGCTCGCTCGCGCTGCTGCGCCCCGAGGTGCTCACCGCCCCGGAGCGCCGGCCCGCAAGCCCGCTCGTCGCCGCGGGGCTGAGCCTGCTCATCCCGGGCGCCGGCCAGCTCTACGCCGGCAGCGTGCTATCCGCGATCCTCTGGTTCCTGCTGGTCAGCGCGGGCTACACGCTGATCCTCCCCGGGCTGTTCCTCCACCTGTTCTGTATCGCCGCCGCCGCCGGAGCCGCACGCAACCTCAACTACTCGATGTCGCGCCTGCAGATCCAGGCCGACTGATCGCCGCTGCGGCGCGCTCGCCGGCCTCGATCGCACCCTCCATGTAGCCCGGCCAGCGGCTCGCCGTTTCGGCGCCGGCGAGATGGATGCCACCGACGCTGCCGCGCCACTGCGCCCCCGCGGTCAGCGCCCCCGGCGGCGTGCTCGCCACGCAGCCCGCGCTCCACGGGTCGGCCGCCCAGTCGGCCTCGAGGTAATGCTCCGGCGTCCGCGCCGGATCGCCGAACAGGTTCCCGAGCGCGGCGAGGACCTCCGCGCGCCGATCCGCGGGCGGCTGATCGCGCCACGCGGCTGCCGGCGGGCCGACGACAAACGCCAGCAACACCGCCATCGCGCCCTCGGGCGGCGTCGCATCCACGACGGCGCGCACGGTGCCGCGCGGGCAGAATGCTTCGCCGGAGAGCCCGACCTCGCGCCAGAACGGCTCACGGTAGGCCGCGAAGCATTTCACGACCGACCCGCGGTGCATCGACGCCGCAAGCCTCTGCAGCGGCTCCGGCAACGTCGGCGCGATCGCGGTCGCAAGCGACGGCGGCACGGCCAGGACGACGTGCCGCGCACGGTGGCGTCCGTCCGTGGTGCGAACGACGAACGCGTCGCGAGAGAGCTCGACCGCCGATGCCGTCAATGATGGTTCGATCGCCTCGACGGGGCAGCTCGTACGAACGGCGTCGCCCAGGCGGTCGGCGAGCCGGAGCGCGAGCGTCTGCGCGCCGCCGATGAAGCGATGCTCGCGTCCCCCGCCCGGGAGCTCAGGACCGCGCGGGGCAAAGCCGCCGGTGGTGCGAAGGCGCGCGAGGTACGCGAGCAGGGAGAGGCTCGCGGCATCGATCGCGAACACGAGGTCTGCATGCAGCGTCAGCCGCTCGCGCACGACCGGGTGGTGCAGGGTTCCGGCGAGCCAGGGGCCGAGCGCAATGGCATCGAGCGCCGAAGCATCGGCGGTGGCGGCCGGGGCCCCGAGGTCGACCGCGCGCATCATGCGGTCGAGGCGGCGCGTTGCGCGCCACTGGGCGAACGCCACGGCGAGCTGCCCGAACAGGCCGCGGTCGCGCGCGCTATCGTCGAGGATCGCCCGTCCGATCCGCGGCTGCGGCGCCGAGCGCACGCCGAGCTCGGCGGCGAGCGCGAGCAGGCGCGGCTGATCGACCGACATCCATTGTCCGCCGAGGTCGACGACCGCCTCGCCCAGCGCGCCGGTGTGCAGCCGGCCGCCGACGCGCCCGCGCGCCTCGAGCACGAGCACGCGCGCGCCGGCATCGACCAGCCGCCGCGCGCAGACCAGCCCGGAGAGGCCCGCGCCGACGACGATCGCGTCGTGGATGCCGCCGATCATGACAGCCAGACGCGCAGCCGCGCGCCCAGGCCGAACAGCCAGACCAGCGGCGCCATCCGCCACGGGAACGTGTAGCGCATCGGCCGCCGCACCATGCATCGCTCGATCAGCGCGGCGGCGCGGTCGGCCGAGATCAGAAACGGCCGGGGACCGCTCGACATCGCGGTGTCGACGAAGCCGAAGCGCACGTTGGTCACCGCCACGCCATGCGGCTTGCAGGCAAGGGCGAGGCCTTCGAGGTAGGCCGACATGCCGGCCTTCGAAGCGGAGTAGCTCGGCGTGCTCGGCGTGATCAGCCGGTCCGCCTGGCTCGACAGCCCGAGGAAGTGACCCGCGCGCCGTTCGATCATGCGCGGCAGCACCAGCTCTGCGGTGATGACGACGCCAAGCAGGTTGGTGGCGAACACATCGGCCTCGTGATCGAACGCCGGCAGGGCGAGCTCGTGCCCGATCCCCGACGCGTAGATGCATGCGTCGATCGCCCCGAAGCGCTCGAGCGCCGCGGTGAGCTTGCTGCGAAAGTCCGGCGCCCGGACATCGGCGGTCACATGGTGGTAGCGCTCCATCGCCAGTGGCGACGCGCGCCGCGCCATGCCGACGACGGTCCAGCCCGCGTCGACCAGCCGGCGAGCGAGCGCAGCGCCAATTCCCGACGAAGCGCCGATCACGATCGCAGTGGACATCGGCCAGGACTATACGTGCCGGCGGCCCGCGAGGCCGGTCGGCAGATTCAGCGCGATGGTGATCATGGGCAGAAACACGGCGGCGCTGACGAGCCAGAGCGGCTGATGAAAGATGCCGATCGCCGCGAGCAACGAGGTCAGGACGATCACGACCACGCGCACGAGGGCGTATCGCCGGCGCAGGTGCCTTCGCAAGAACGGCAGCGCGGCGTCGAGCGGCACCGCCACGAGCAGCGCCTCGTTGTAGCGAACGCCGGCGATCGACGACACCATCGCGGGGCCCCAGACGATCGCCCCGAGCAGGACCAGCCAGAGCGTCGCGAGCACGAGCGCCGCGGTCTCGAACCTCCCCCGCCACTGCGCGAGCACGAGCGGCAGCGTGCACGCGAGCGCCAGCAGCATGACCTCGAAGCGGCCGCTCGGGCCGTCGGTCGGAAAGCCGGGGCCGCGCCGCTTGTAGAGCAAGCGAGGCTCGGCTCCGAGCCGCACCTGGAGCTGCTGGCGAACCACGTCGGGATGAAACATCGCCTGCCACACCGTCGGATCCTCGTCGGCCTGCCGGCCGATCATCAGATCGGTGAGCACGAGCAGCGCGGGCATGTCGGCGAGCCCGCGCCGGCCGATCTCGCGGAACGTGAGCGGATAGCGCGCATCGGTCCCCGCGCGGAGCGCGCCGCCGGTCGCGGCATCGATCACGTCGCGCACGCGCGTCGCGCAGTTGTCGAAGAAGTGATCGTAGTTGTAGTAGCGGTGCTTCTCCTCGATGTCGAACCACAGCTTGGCCTCGATCGCGCGCGCCTGCTCGCCGGTCAGCGGCAGCGTCTGCTGCCAGATGTCGCGATCCTCGCGCTGGTAGAAGCTGAACATCGAGCGAAACGAGGTCGGCTCGACCCAGAACTTCTGCCGCGACCGCAGGAAGTCCCAGATCATCGCCGGCCCGGCGTCGAAGTCGGTGACGCCGTAGTTGAAGCAGACCGCCGGATGCTGCGGATCGCGATACTGCAGGCAGAGCGCCGCGTGGCCGAACTTCTCGAAGATGCGATCGCCCACACCGAAGGTCAGGACCTCCACGGTCGGTGGCTCGGCCTCGATCGCGCCGTGCGATGCCTCGCCGGGCGCCAGGTGCGCCGGCTGCGCATCCGCCCGCCCCGCGGTACACAGGCCGGCCACCGCGATACACACAACAGCGAGCGCGGCCCACCCGCGATGCGTCATTTGGCAGCCGGCTTGGCGAACACGCTCGGATCGACCGCCGGATCGACCTCCACCTTCTTGAGCGTGAGCGTGGTGGAGCGGCCCTGGCCGTCGGTGACGCGCTTGTGGGCGAACTTGATCCCGCCGACCTCGCGATAGTCGGCGAAGTCGTCGGTCTCGACGGTGCCGCCGTCGGTGTAGCTCATCCGGGTGATCATCTTGGTCTTCTTGTCGAAGTACAGCGAGACATCGACAGCGGCGAACGGCGCGCGCAGCCGGAGCACCGAGGTGGTCTTGCCGTCGACCGTCTCGTCGGGCGCCGGCGCGAGCTTGGCATCGGCCTCGGCGGCCTTGATGAGGATCATCTCGGGCTCGCGCCAGCGCTCGAAGTTGAGCGTCTGCAGCGAAGCGCCCGTGACGTCGACGACGACGTTCTCGTTGGTCTTGGGATCGGGCCCGCGCTGCCAGCCGGTCTGCGCGGCGACGCCGATCGTGATCACGACGTCCTTCGGCGCGCCCGGCGGCTTGAGCGTGGCGTCGATCCGCATCCGATCGGGGAACAGGAACGTGCGCACGATCTCGACCGGCAGTGTCTGGCCGCCGACGGTCGTCGTACCGATCGCCGTCGTCCGCAGCGACTTGAGCGCGGTCAGCTTGGCCTTCCCGCCCTTGGCGACGAGCGCCTCGTCGACGAGCTTGTGCGCCGCCGCCGACGCGTTGGCATCGACCGCGATGTCGGGCAGCCGCATCGGCCCGGTGATCGGATCGCTGAACGCCACCTTCTCGTAGCGCCAGCCCTCCTTCTTCATCTCGGGCTCGAGGTCCTTGGCATCGCCGACGAGCACCATCACGTACGCCTTCGGATCGAGGATCTCCGACGCCGCGCGCTTGGCCTCCGCGGCGTCGACCTGGCCGACGACCGCGGGGAAGTTCGACAGGTACTCCTGGCCGAAGCGATGCAGCTCGGCGCCCATGACCGCGGCGCAGATGTCGTTGGCCGACTGAAAGCGCAGGCTGTAGCCGCCGGTGATGTTGGCGACCGCCGCAGCGACCTCCTCCTTGGTCGGCCCGTCCTTGGCCATCTTGGCGACCTCGGAGAGCATCAGCTTGGCCGTCGTGACGGCATCGCTGCTGCGCGTGAACGTCGACACCATGAACGACCCGCGGTCGAGGTTGCGATCGAAGCTCGACGTCGCCCCGTAGCCTTTGCCGCCCTCGCGCAGCGCCTTGACCAGCCGCGAGTTCGCGCCACCGCCGCCCAGCGTGTAGTTCCACACCAGCGTGTCGAAGAACCGCGGGTCATCGTGCTTGATGCCGTACTGCGCGATGCGAATGAACGTCTGGTTCAGGCCGGGCTTGTCGACCAGGCGAATCCGGCTGCCCGAGAGCCCCTGCTCGCCGTAGCTCGGCGTCGGCGGCACGGGCCCCTTGCGCCAGCCGCCGAACGCGCGCTCGAGGTCGGCGCGAAGCTTCTTGGGATCGATGTCGCCCGCGACGACGAGCACCGCGTTGCCCGGGACGTACCAGTTGCGGTACCAGGCGAGGATGTCGTCGCGCCGGAGCGAAGCGACCGACTGCTCGCTGTTGATCCAGCCGCGCACGTGCTCGTTGCCCCACAGGAGGTTCTGCGCGTGCGCCGACGAGATCGTGGCGCCGTCCTCGAGCCGCTGGCGTACGCCGCCGACCACCGTGTCGCGCATGCGGTTCAGCTCCGCCTCGGGGAACGCCGGCTGCGTGACCATCTCGGGCACGAGCTCGAGGCAGGTGCCGGCATTGCGCGCGATCACGCTGCACGAGATCAGCGTCGCCTCGAACGTCGAGTCGGCGGAGATCGTGCCGCCGACCGCATCGATCGTCCGGGCGATCGCAACCGCGTCGCGCTTCTGCGTGCCCTTGACCAGCATGTCCGCGGTCAGCTCGGATACGCCGAGCCGGGCGCGCGGCTCGTGCATGCGACCGGCGCGGATCGCCAGCTGCATCGCGAACACCGGCAGGCGGCCGCTCTTCACCGCGTAGACCTGCAGCCCGTTCGACAGCTTCATCTCCTCGATCTTGGGGAGCTCGAGCGCGGCCGGCGGCCGGGGGGCAGGCGCGACGATCAGATCGCTGCGCCCGGTCCACGGGTCGGCCTGCGCAGGCGCCTTGACCGGCGGCGGCTTGACGACGTGCGTGTCGCCGTCGCCCGGCAGCATGGGAATGGCGGGCGCCGCCGGCGTTCCGCCGCACGCCGCGATCAACGACAACAGAAGGAGCTTGCGCATGGTTGACCGGGCCTCTATCGCGCCTTGGGAGGAATGACCAGCACGGTGGCGTGGTCTGGAACGAAGTATTGCTTCACGACGCGCTGGATGTCGGCGGCCGAGATCTTGTCGATCTCGTCGGCGTCGCGCATGAACGTGCTCGGGCTGCCGGTGGCGATCCACGATCGGCCGATCGCCTCGCCGAGGCCTTGCGCGGTCTCGATCGAGAACAGAAAGCTCGATTGCATCTGGTACTTGGCCTTGCGCAGCTCATCGGCGTTGGGCCCCTTCGCGGCGACCTTGGCGACCTCCTCGAAGATCGCGGCCTCGATCGCATCGCCCTGCGCCGGATCGAGGTAGGCGCCGAATGCGATCGCGATGCCGGGGTCCTCGCGAAGGATGGTGTCCATGCCGGCCTCGACGCCCATCGAGTGCTTGGTCTTGGCGTCGGGCGTCTTGATCCGCGTCTTGATGCGCGAGGTCTCGCCGGCGCCGAGCAGGATCGACGCGACCTGCAGCACGAGCGCGTCCTTTTCCTTGGCGGCCGGAATGTGCCAGCCGACGAGCGTCAGCCCGACCTGATCGGCGTCGACGACCTCGCGGCGCTTGGTGGTCTGCGGCGGCTCCTGCACAGCTGCGGCCGGGCGCGGCGGATCAGCCGCCTTGGCGATCGGCCCGAACCACTTCTCGGCCGAGGCCTTCACGTCGGCCGCGTTGACCTTGCCGACCACGACCAGCAGCGCATTGTTGGGCTGGTAGTACGCATCGTAGAACTTCTTGAGATCGTCGGGCGTCGCTGCGTCGAGCTCCTTGGCATTGCCACTCGCGGTCCACGCGTATGGGTGCTTGAGGAACGCCACCGACAGGCAGCGTGCCAGTCCCTTGGCGAGCGGCG
>DATIPJ010000331.1:0-1639 GCA_035472155.1 Kofleriaceae bacterium | reverse complement strand
CTCTACCTCGCGACGGAGTCCAAGGGCATCTCCTTCAACATGCTCCACAAGGACGACCTGTCGCGGATCCAGATGAAGATCTGGTGTCCGGTGGAGGACGAGCCGATCTCGCGATCGGACACCGTCAAGGGCTACGAGTACGCCCCGGGTGAGTACGTCGTCATCACCGACGAGGACCTCGAGCGGGTCCCGCTCAAGACGGTCCGCTCCATCGAGATCGAGCAGTTCACGAAGGCGAAGCGCGACGACACGGCGGTCCGTTTCGTCAAGAGCGCCTACTACCTGGAACCCGACAAGATCGGCCGCAAGGCCTTCTACCTGCTCAAGTCCGTTCTCGAGGAGGAGGGCCTGACCGCGATCTGCAAGGTCGTGATCAAGGACCGCGAGGCGCTGGCGGCGATCGACCCGTTCGGCGACACGATGCTCATGACCACGTTGCACTGGCCCGACGAGATCCGCTCGACCAAGGAGCTGGACCTCCCGGACGAGGACTACGAGTTCAAGCCGGCGGAGCTCAAGATGGCCCAGCAGCTCGTGTCGGCGATGACCGCCGACTTCGATGCGGACGAGTACAAGGACGAGTACCGCGAGGCGCTCGAAACGATCATCCAGGCCAAGGTCGAAGGCCGCGAGACGGTCGAGATCGAGGAGCCGGAAGAGAGCGGCAAGCTCATCGACCTGATGGCGGCGCTCGAGGCATCGGTCAACGCCGCCAAGGCGGCACGATCGGCGAGCGGGAGCGAGCCAACGTCCGTCGCCGACGCGAAGGCCGCGAAGGAGGCACGCTCCGCGAAGACCGTGCGGGGCGCCGCCAAGGCCACGAAGCGCTCGGCGGGCACGAAGGCCGACAAGGCCGAGGCTGAGACCGAGACCGACGCCGAGCGAGACGAGACGCCCGCCCGACCCGCCCGAAAGCGCAAGACCGCCTGACGCCGGTCGCCAGGCGCACCGCTCGGGCAGACTGACCGCGACATGCCCCTCGAGGAATATCGCCGCAAGCGCGATTTCGCCAGGACGCCTGAGCCCGCGCCGGCCGCGGTCGCCGGAACGAGCGGTCGCTTCGTCATCCAGCGCCATCGCGCGACGCGGCTTCACTACGACTTCCGGCTCGAGATCGAAGGCGTCCTCGTCTCATGGGCCGTGCCCAAGGGTCCCTCACTCGACTCGAGCACCCGCCGCATGGCGGTCCACGTCGAGGACCACCCGATCGAGTATTTCGATTTCGAAGGCGTCATCCCAGCCAGGCAATACGGCGCCGGCGACGTCATCGTCTGGGACTGGGGATCCTGGGAACCGGAGGCGCCGACGCTCGACGCGCGCCGTGCCGTCGCGGATGGAGAGCTGAAATTCGTCCTGCACGGCCAGAAGGTCAAGGGTCGATTCACGATCGTCCGCACCAGCGGCCGCCGGCGCAAGGGCGCGGATCCATCGGCGCGTGCGTTCGAGGACGACGATGGCGACCAATGGCTGCTGATCCACAAGAAGGGCCCCGACTCGATCGCAGGCTGGGACGCCGAGGACTATCCACAGAGCGTCAAGACGGGCCGCACGAACGACGAGGTCAAGGCGAACCGTGACGCGGTCTGGATCAGTCAGGCGCCCGCGGCGACCGCCGAGATCGACCTCGGCGCGGCGATCG
>DATIPJ010000330.1:0-5664 GCA_035472155.1 Kofleriaceae bacterium | reverse complement strand
GTGCGGATCGCCTCGCCGTACGGCGAGATCGAGCTGCCGGTCATCGTGACCAAGGACATCGTCGCGGGCCAGTCAACGGTCCGAGCCGTGGGCGCATCGTCGGCGATGCGGTCGGCGAGGCAAGGGCGCAGCTGGCGGCCGGCGCCGTGCCGATGGCGACGCTCGCGCGGTTCCGGCGCGTGCGCGAGATGGTCGACGAAGGTTGGCGGGCCTATTTGCGCGTGCAGATCGACTTCGCGCACGACCGGCTCGCTGCGGCACGGGCGGAGGCCGAGCCGCTCGTGCCGTTCCCCGGCGGCGCCGAGCAATACGCCGACGCCGCGCTGCGCCTCGGTGCGGTGCTGCTCTACCGCCGCGTCCCCGAGGCACAGGCGGTGCTCGCCCTGGCGCTCGCCCTCGACCCCGATCGGCCGATCACCGTCGCCGAGTTCTCGCCCGACGTCGTCGAGGCTGTCGACGCCGTACGCGCAGCACCCGCGGCATTCCAGCGCGTGCACATCACCAGCGCCCCGTCGGGCGCGGTCGTCGCGATCGACGGCAAGGAGCTCGGCCGTGCACCGCTCGACGCCCAGGTCACGCGAGGCCCGCACCTCGTGGTCGCGCGCGCGCCGCTCCACCACCCGGCCGTCCAGAGCATCGTGGTCGGCGAGCCCGCCAGCGTCGACCTCACGCTCGACAACGACGACGCCGCCGCGCGTCTCACGGCCGGAGCCGAGCCAGGGCTGCCCGCGGCCGCCGAGCAGCAACTGATCGATGCCGCGCTGCGATTTGCCGATCTCGACGAAGTCGTCGTCGCAGCTATCACCGATCGGCGCGGCGGGCCGACGCTCATCCTCCAGCGCTGCGCCGGCGCACCGGCGCACTGCACCCCGGTCGTCGAGGTCGGCTTCGGCGACCGCGCGGGCCTCGCCGTCGCTGTGCGCGAAGCCTGGCAAGCGGCGCAGCGCGCCACGCTTCACGATGCCCCCACCGTCGTCGCCGAAAGCAAGCAGCGCGTGGCGCCCACCGGCTGCAAGCTGTGCCGCAATCCGCTGGTCTGGACCGGCATCGGCGCCGTCGTCGTCGGCACGGCCATCGCGATCGTCATCGCCACCCAGAGCCGCCCACCTCCCGTGCTGACCATCGACGGCCATGACTTCGGTCATTGACCATCTCGCAGCATCGACAGCGTGCTCTTGCGCTGCTCATGGATAGCAGGCACGCAAGCGTGCCTGTGCCAGCTGCGTCACGGGCGCTTGCTCGGCACATCCCTTGCGGATATCGGGCCACACAACTTCCAGCCCTCGCGGAGTAACCAGCTTTCGGGTGTTCGTACGAACAGCGGATCATAGCTTTCGCGTATTGCCCACATGAAGTCCTTGTTCTCGAGCTCCTGCCAGCCCGGAAACAGGATTCCCGTCGAGAAAGGGATTTCGGACTCAGAAAGAGATCGATCAGACCCGAGGAGTTCTTTGACCGGTCGGACGTTGGCGCGAGCGCGCGACTGGGGGCGCGACGATCAGGGCTTGGTGAAGTCGGCGAGGAGGTCCTTGGTGTCGCCGTCGGTGAGATCGACCGTGTACTTCTGCGAGCGCGGGGGGTCCTCGCCGGCGAAGATCACCTCGATGACGTGGTGGCCGGCGGGGACGGAGAGGTGCTCGATGGGCGTGCGGCCGATGCGCTTGCCGTCGAGGAGGACGTTGCCCCAGGGGTTGGCGCCGATGGTGAGGGTGGCGGTGCCGGTCGGGCGGGGCGCACCGGCGTCGGGTCGCGGCGATAGGTCACCGGGCTCGCGACCATCGGGGCGAGGTGCGCGCAGGCCGGCGTCGCGGCGCGGTGGGTCGGGGCGGATGTCGATCGGGGGTGTTCGATCGAGCGTCGACGAGGAATCGGTTGGGGGCTCGGCGGCGTCGCTCGGCGGCCCGGTGGGGGTGTCGCGGGTGTTCGCGGAGGGCACGGCATCGCCGGTCGCGGCGGATGGCAAGGCATCGGACGTCGGTGCGGATGGCACAGCGTCGGGCGTTGCGGTGGATGGCGAGGTTTCGCGGTCGATTCGGTCTGGGCGCGCATTGTGCCGAAGCGCGGCATCGGGGAGATCGACGATGCCGCCGCGCTGGTAGAAGGCGTAGACGGCTGCGACGCTGAGGGCGATGGCGCCGATGCCGGCGATGACGAGGATGGCGCCGCTTGGCGGGGTTCGACCCGGCAGGTTGGAGGCGGGCGGGTCGCCGGGCCGATCGTCGGCGACCGCGGGGAGCGGCCCAGGGGTTGCGGCGGGCCGCGGGCGGAGCGGCGTCGCATCGTCGCGCTCGTGGCGTTCGTCGCGGTCGTGGCGTTCGTCGCGGTCGTGGCGTTCGTCGCGTTCGTCGCGTTCGTCGCGCTCGTCGGCGTGGAAGGTGCGCTCGGGCCTGGGGGCTCGGGGGCTGCGGCCGATGGCGGGGTCGGTGGTGGCGTGGGCTGGGGGGTGGCTGTCGTCGGAGGTGGGCGCACCGGGGGGGCGGCGCTCGAGGATTTCTTCGAGGGCGACGTGGGTGGCGAAGGTTTCGGTGCGCGCGCGAGAGGGGCGCTTGCCGCGCGGGGCGCGCTCGCGCGGAATGACGGAGGTGGCGGGGCCTGGGCGCGGCGGGTTCGTGTCGGTCGGAGCGACGCTGGCGGCGCGGCCGCGCGGCCGGGTGGGATCGAATGGGATTTCGGCGTCGAGGGGATCGTGGTGGGTGGGGAACCGGCGGGTTTCGGGTGGGCAGTGGCGCGCGACCAGGGCGGCGACGTCGAGAGGCCCGGGCGTCTCGTCGAGGCTGTAGAGGTAGCGCTGGAGAGCGGCGAGCATGTCGCGCGCGGAGGTCCAGCGCGCGGTCATGTCGCGCTCGAGGGCGCGCAGGACGACCTCGTCGAGCTTGGCGGGGACGTCGGGGTTTTCGGTCGAGGGGGTGGCGATGTCGCTCTCGACGACGGCGTGGAGGGTGGCGTCGGGGTCCGGGCGCGCGAACAGGCGATGGCCGACCAGCATCTCCCAGAAGAGGACGCCCACGGAGAACAGGTCGGTCTGCTGGGTCAGCGGCTCCTTGCGGACCTGCTCGGGGGACATGTACGGGAACGAGCCGGTGGGCGCGGACTCGCCGGATTCGTCGACGGCGTCCTCGCCCAGGGTGACGGCGATGCCGAAGTCGACGAGCTTGACCTCGCCGTCGCGCGAGAGCATGACGTTGCGCGGTGACAGGTCGCGGTGGATGACGCCGTCGCCCTTGCGGTGGGCGTAGTCGAGACCCTCGAGGATGCGCGCGGTGATCCAGGCGGCGACGGCGGGCTCCATGCGCGCGTCGCGGCGGCGCAGGGTCTCGGTGAGCCGGTAGAGCGTCGGGCCGTCGATGTAGTCCATCGCGATGAAGTAGGTGTCATCGATGACGCCGAGCTCGTAGACGGGGACGATGTTGCCGTGGGCGAGGGTGACGAGGATCTTGGCCTCGGCGACGAACAGGTCGACGAAGTGGCGCTGGCCCGAGAGCTTGGGGTGGATCTGCTTGATGACGAGCTGCTTCTCGAATCCGCCCGGGCCGACGATCTTGGCCAGGTAGATCTCGGCCATGCCGCCGGTGGCGAGCTTCTCGGTCAGGTAGTACTTGCCGAACGTGGTGGGGAGCTCGAGGTTGGCCTCGGCGGCGCTGGGCGCGCGGCCAGCGCCCGGGTCGGCCGCGGCATCTTGCCCTCTCGGCCCTCCTGAGACGCCGTGCAGCGGATCGGTCACCGGCGCCTCCGGTCCCTCCGGTGGACCCTCGCGCTGGCTTTCCGGCATCGCCTCAAGAGTATCATGCGGTCGGTGGTCCTCTCTCGCACGCGATGGCCTGGGTTCCGGGCGGTGGTGGTCGCGGAACTCGCGGTGCTCGCGGCGTGCGCGGCGTGCGCGGCGTGCGGCGATGGTGCAGCGCGCGTCCGCGTGGTGGCGGTGGGCGGAGCGTGTGCGCGGCCGGAGCTCGGCAACCTCGTGAAGGTGACGGCGTACACCGCGAGCGGCGAGACCGCGCGCTCGCTCGGGCTCGACGAGACGCTGTCGATCGCGGACTTTCCGGCGGACACCGAGCAGATCGGCATCGAGGTCGGCGTGGGCGGCGGCGACACCGGCGCGGCAGGCAAGTCGGCCCCGCTGGAGTTTGGTGCGCTCGCCAACGGCGCCGTGATCCCGGTGTTTCTGGGACCGCCCGACGGGTTCTGCGCGATCGGGCCCATGACGGCGTCGCGCGGCCAGCCGCTGATCGCTCCCGCCGGGAGAGGCGCGCTGATCGTCGGCGGCGTGGGACCCGACGGGGCGCTGTCGACGGCCGAGTACTACGACGCGGAGACCGGGGCATTCTCCGACGTCGCGGTGCCCGAGGCGCTGGTCGATGACATGCGCGGGTTTGCCGGCGCGGCGCTCGCGACGCTCCCCGATGGCCGCGTCGCGCTGGTCGGTGGGCCATCGAATGCGCTGGTCGTGTTCGACCCGGTGACGCGCGCGTTCTCGACGCCGGCGCTGATCGTCGCGCGCGCGTTTCATGCGGCGATCGCGACCGGGCCGGACGACGTGCTGGTGGCGGGCGGCTGCGCGGGCAGCGATGAGACGTGCACGCCACGCCGGCAGACCGCGCTCTATCACCTGGCCGACATCGGCGAGCCGGTGCTGACGGCCGTTTTGCCGAACGGCGCGCGGATCGGCGCGCAGCTGTTCGATCTCGGCGTGCAGCTCGACGGCAAGCGCCGGTTCTTGCTCGCGGGCGGGACCGGCGACGTCGGGCGCGCGGATCGGTTCGCGCTCGACGACGTCAATGCCGAGGTGCTGCGCGGCGGCCGGGTGCAGCCGGCGGCGCTCGACGGCGGCGCCGTGCTGACCGCGTTCGCCGACGATGCGACCGCAGCCGGTGCGGCATCGGTGTACGCGCCCGACGCGGCGGCGGCGCAAACGGTGGGCAAGCCGCCGGATCTCAAAGGCGTGCGCCTGATCGCGCTCGAGGATGGCCGCGTGGCCGGGTTCGGCGGCGATGCGATGGGCCGCGTGCTGACCTACGATCCGACGCGCGATGCGTGGACGGCCGCGCTGCCGGAGACGGGCGAGCGCCCGGGCGCGCTGACCGCGCCATCGCTCGCGCGGCTGGCCGATGGCTCGGTGCTCGTGATCGACGGCATCGCGTCGGAGCGCGCATGGCTGTATCGGCCCTCGCTCGTCGGTCCGGCGTCGGGCTCGGTGACCGCACTGGCCGGCGGTGCAGCGCGCGGCGTGCTCACGGCGCCGGATCCGGGCACGGTCACGCGCATGGGGCAGGCGTGGCTGCTCACGTCGCCCGGTGAGGCGCTCACGGCGCGGGCGCTGGCCGGCGGGCCGCGCATGGCCGCAGGCTCGGTGTTCGCGACCGTTCACGTGCGCGCGGGCGGCGTCGCGCTGATCGCCGAGCAGACCGGCCCGGGGCAGGCCGTCGTCGCCGAGATCGCGCCCGACGCGCCGCCGCGGCTGCTCCGGCTCGACGCCGGCGCGGAGCGCGTTGTGTGCAGCGCGACCAGCGCGCAGCCGGCGTTCGATCCGGCAGTCGCCGTGAACCTGGCGTTCTCGATCGCGGGCCGGACGGCGCGCTTGGCCATCGCCGACAACGAGGTGTTCGCCTGCGACCTCGGGACCACCGAGCGCGGGGCGTGGGGCATCGCGGCCCTCGGCGCCGGTGC
>DATIPJ010000329.1:0-5368 GCA_035472155.1 Kofleriaceae bacterium | reverse complement strand
CCAGTTCGGCCACCCGCAATCGTTCGCCCTCGCCAACAAGATCCGCGAGCTCACTCCCGCGGGCCTCGATTACGTGTTCTTCACCGGCTCGGGCTCCGAGGCCGCGGACACCTCGCTCAAGATGGCGCGCGCCTACTGGCGGGCCAAGGGCCAGGGCACCAAGACCCGCCTGATCGGTCGCGAGAAGGGCTATCACGGCGTCAACTTCGGCGGCATCTCCGTCGGCGGCATCGTCGGGAACCGCAAGACGTTCGGCCAGGGGATCGAGGCCGACCACCTGCCCCACACCCAGCTCGCCCTCCACGACAAGAGCCAGGCGTTCACGCGCGGCATGCCCAAGCAAGGCGCCGAGCTCGCCAACGAGCTGGTCAAGCTCATCCAGCTCCACGACGCGTCGAACATCGCCGCGGTCATCGTCGAGCCGTTCGCGGGCTCGGCCGGCGTCGTTCCCCCGCCGGCCGGCTACCTGCAGCGCCTGCGCGAGATCTGCACCGCCAACAACATCCTGCTGATCTTCGACGAGGTCATCACGGGCTTTGGCCGCTGCGGCGCGTACACCGGCGCGGCCGCGTTCGGTGTCACCCCCGACCTCCTCAACTTCGCCAAGCAGGTCACCAACGGCGCGCAGCCGCTCGGCGGCGTGGTCGCCAGCAAGGAGATCTACGAGACCTTCATGTCCACGGGCGGCCCGGACTACATGGTCGAGTTCCCCCACGGGTACACCTACTCGGCGCACCCGATTCCGTGCGCCGCCGGCGTCGCCGCGCTCGACCTGCTGGTCCAGGAGCGCGCGGTCGAGCGCGTCGCCGAGCTGGCGCCCTACTTCGAGGACGCAGTGCACAGCCTCAAGGGTCGCAAGCACGTCGCCGACATCCGCAACTACGGCCTCGCCGCCGGCCTCACGATCGAGGCCCTCCCCGGCGAGCCCGCCAAGCGCCCGTTCGTGATCGCGATGAAGGCGCTCGCCAAGGGCCTCTACGTGCGGTTCGGCGGCGACACCCTCCAGCTCGCGCCGCCGTTCATCGTCGAGAAGCACGAGATCGATCGCCTGGTCAGCATCCTGGCCGACGCCCTCGACGCCACGGCGTAGCCTCATGCCTCCGGACGTCGGCGACGAGGTCGAGCAACGGCTCGCCCGGCTCGAAGCGACCGAGCAGCGCCTGGCGCGCGCGCTCGAGCAACTCGAGCAGCAGGCGGCGCGTCCGCGCAGGAGCTGGGATGCCTGTCCGAGCGCTTCGAGGAGCAAGCGCCCCGACAAGCTCGGTCATAGCCCGAGCTGTGCCTTGAGCGCCGAGACCAGCCGCCGGCTGACCCGGGCGACCTGGCCGTCGCGCAGCCGCACGAGGTGGCCGCTGTCGTCGGCGCCGAGCGACTCGATCCCCGCGAGCGCGACCAGCTCGCCGCGGTGTACGCGCACGAAGCCGCAGCCGCGCAGTCGCTCCTCGAGCGCCGCGAGCGGCTCCTCGGTCAGGTGCTCCTCGCCGCCGGCCACGAACGCCGTGTACTTGTCGGTCGCGCGAAATCGCGTGATCGTGCGGGCGTCGAACAGGCGGATCGTACCGCGCTCGTTCGTCACCACCCGGGGCGCGGACGTGTCGAGGGCAGGCGCCAGCGCCGCGAAGCCATCGCGCGCCGAGCCGTGCCGCGACCGCGCGCGCTCGATCGCCTGGGCGAGCCGCGCCGGCCGCACCGGCTTGAGCAGGTAATCCACGGCGCCGAGCTCGAACGCCCGGACCGCGTGCTCGTCGTGCGCCGTGACGAACACCACCGGCGGCAGCTCGGCGTAGCGCGCCGCGAGCGCCAGCCCGTCGAGCCCGGGCATGTGAATGTCGAGCAGCAGCACGTCGGGCCGCGTGCGTGCGATCGCCTCGAGCGCGCTCGCGCCGTCCGCCGCATCCGCAACGACCTCCACGCCGCCGACCGCCCCGAGCATCCGGATCAGCCGCCGCCGGGCCAGGGGCTCGTCGTCGACAACCATCACCTTCATGGTGTCGCCGCGGACCGAGTCGCCGACGATGGCTTCGCTGGGCCGGGGGTCGCCGGGAGGACCAACTCGGCGGTCACGCCACCGAGGTTGCCAGCGCGGACCGCGAGCGAGGCACCGCCGCCGTACACCAGCTCCAGTCGGTGCGCGAGGTCGCGCAGGCCGGTGCCGCTGCCCGCGTGCGCCGAGCCGCCGAGGCCGGGGCCATCGTCGTCTACCCGCACAGCGATCTGCGCCCCCCGGCGGCGCACCGTCAGCCGCACTTTCCCCGCCCGGGTGTGCTCCGCGATGCCATGGACCACCGCATTCTCGATCAGCGGCTGCAGGATCAGCGGCGGTACCTCGAGCCGCTGGATGTCGGGCTCGACGTCGATCGCATAGCGCAGTCGCTCCCCGAACCGGGCGCGCTGGATCTCGAGGTAGTCCTCGGCCATCGCCAGCTCGTCGGCGAGCGGCACCCGCTCGCGCCGCGCACTCTGGAGCCCATAGCGCAGGACGTCCGCGAGCCGCTCGAGCGTGCGCTCGGCGAGCACCGGATCCTCCTGGATCAGGCTCACCACCGCGTTGATCGAGTTGAACAGAAAGTGCGGATGCGTGCGCGACTGCAGCGCCTCGAGCTGCGCGCGCAGCGCCGCCTGGCGTTGCTCGAGCAGACGGCGCTCGGCCGCCGTCGCGCGTCCGCGCAGCTCCTCGAACACCAGCGCCGGCAGCAGCATCACCAGCGCGACCGCCACCGCGCGCACGGTCCACGTCACGGCGCTCGGGCCGTGATCGAACAGGCCGTCGACGATCGGATGGATCGCGAGCGCCACGCACGCGGTCACCGCGCCGCTCATCGCCACGTGCACCGCCAGCCGCTGCGCGAAGCTCGCACAGCGTGCGAGCAGCCGCGGCATCGCGCGGCGATACAGGAGGTGGAGCGCCGGCGGGATCGTCAGGAATGCGAGGCAGTTCGCCGCCAGCTCGCGCGCCATTTCCGCCGGCGCCAGCCGGAAGAAGTCGCCCGAAAGCACCGGCGTCGTCACCAGCGGCGCCACCAGGTAGAGCGCGAGCAGCTCGCGCGGAAGCCGGCCCGACGAGAGCTCGAGCGAAGAGCCGCGGCGCGCCATCGCGTCAGTCTAGCGCACCGACCGGACGCACTCCCCGAAACGTTCATTCCGATCCGACGAACGGTCGCCCCGAACCGACGAGCGGCGAACGGTCTGGCAGCACCCGCAGCAAGACCGATCCGGATCACGCTCCGCGCCCGCGCGAGCTTGATACCGTCGGCGAAACACCGGCGCTGGTTCGTCTCGGACCCCAGTGACCGTGAAATGCTGAACTGATTTTCTCGTTCTCTATTCGTCAATCCGCGTTGCGACGAGTGCCGGATCGCGGGCGATCGCGGCCGGCGTCGTCGGGTAGGTGATCCATTCCTTGCGGCTGAACCGCTCGGTCTGATCCGAGTGATGGGGCGACGCCGGATCGGCGGATTGCGAGTACGTCAGCAATCCCTGTGCGGTGGGCACCCCGCCCTCGAACGAGATGGCGAGGATCAGCGACGAGCCGTAGAACGGCACGAGCTGTCCGTCGATCCGCCGGCTGTTGATCGTGTTGTACATCTCGTCGCCCCCGTCGTTGAAGTGGTCGCCGCCGCCGCCGTGGATCGCGATCCGCCGCACGCCGTCCGGTACGCCCTGCAGCTCGCCCCACGGCCGCGCGGGATCGAGGCCAACCTCGTCGAGCGTCGCGGTCGCCGCCACCAGCGCCTCGCGCGCCGCCAACGCCACCGCCGGATCGTCGATCCGCAGGCCGCGCGGCGTGGCCACCGGATCCACCGGGTCGAAGGCCACCGTCCAGTACGACAGCCCATCGCGGCTCGCCGCCTCGTCGAGCGCCGTCCGCCAGGCGCGAAACATCGGCCATCCAACGCTCGCCAGCTCCGCCGTTCCGTCCCACTGCGCGAGCACCGCACAGCCGCGCACGATGCGCGCGTCGCCGCCGAGGCCGCACAGCGCGCGCAGATCGTCGAGCAGCGTCGTCGCATGAAAGGCGCGGTTGGAGAACGCCAGGTCCAGGGCGCTCCGCGGCGTGAATCGACGGCCCGCGGCGAGCTCTGCCGCGATCTGCGCAAGCCCCAGCCGCGTACGCGGCGATGCCGGCTCGCCATCGCGGCTCACGATCGCGGGATACCCCACGAGCGGCGCTGCCGGGTTCGACAGCCACGCGCTGTCGTTGCTGTTCTGCACGAAGTCGCGCCGCGTGATCGACGGCAGCCCCTGCGCCGGCACGATCCCCGGCGTCGGCGTTCCGGCCGCGACGACCCACCGGCATTGCACCGTGCTGCCGTCGAGCACCGCCAGTCCGCGCGCCGCGAGTGGCTCGAAGCCCTGCGCGATGCAGCGGTCTTGCGGCAGGTTCGGTACCGGCGTCACGTCGCCCAAGTACGCCGTGCCCGCGGCATCGACGGCGACCGTGTTCACCCACGGGATGCCGAGTGTACCCTCGACCGCAGCGCGCAGCTCGTCGAGCGACCGCGCGCAATTCATCCCCCACCACGCCTGCAGCAGCCGCGTGTTCTCGACGTTCGCGTCGCCGAACGCATACGCCGTGCGCTCCGACCACTCGAGGAATCCCGGGATGGCCACCAGCGGCCCGAGCTCCGTCGACCACACGCGATGGCGCTCGGTCGCAGCTCCGCCGCCCGGGGCGCGGACGCGCACCTCGACATCGGTCGCCGTCATCGCCCGCGACTCCCCATCGACCACGTACCGCGTCGAATCCTTCGGATCGAGCTGCAGCTGATAAAACGCGAAATGCCGTGACGAGTTCACCGTATGGGTCCACGCGACATGCGCATTGTGGCCAATGCCGATGATCGGCAATCCCGACAACGTCCCGCCAAACACATCCACCTTGCCGGCGATCGTCAGCTGCGCCTCGTAGAACCGATACGGCCCCTGCCACGGAAAGTGCGGTGTCGCGAGCAGCAACCCCGCCCCCGATGCCGTGACCTCGCCACCGAACGCCACGCCATTGCTGCCCAGCGACACGCGATACCGGCTCAGCAGCTCCACGTCGGTCGGACGCGCCACACCCATGCGTAGTCGCGCCGACGACGCCGACGGCGGTTGCGCCGCGGCCATCTCCTCGATGAACTCCGCGCCGCTCGCCTCGATCGCGAACCGGCGTAGCACCCGCATCAGGTCCAGCTCGGTGATCTCGCGCACCCACGGCTGCCCGCGGCACGCCTCGGGCAGCGTCTGGGCATCATGCAGATAGCGATTCACTCCGTGCGCATAGCCGCGCACGAGGTCGCGAATCTCCTCTGGCTGGCTCGCCCACGTCGCCGCCACGCGGCCCTCCGCGTTGAGCACTGCCATGTAGATATCGGAGGCGAGATTG
>DATIPJ010000328.1:0-6883 GCA_035472155.1 Kofleriaceae bacterium | reverse complement strand
TCGTCGTAGAGGATCGCGAGCAGCACGCCGTCCTTGTACTGCTCCCAGAGGTCGGGCTGGCCGTCGCCGTTGCGGTCGCGGCGCACGCTGGTGAGCTGGCCCGCCGAGTCGTAGACCTCCTTGACGTCGAACTTGCCGTCGAAGTCGGTGTCGCGCTCGACCTCGGCGATCGCCCCGGTCTTGGTGTCATAGACCGCGGACATGTCCCACTTGCCGTCGTAGTCGAAGTCCGCCTTCTCGTAGAGCGTGTTGCCCTTGCGGTTGTAGGCGACGACCCAGTCCTTGCGGCCATCGTGATCGAAGTCGACCTGCTTGCAGGTCATGAACTCGACCTTGGTCCCGCCCTCGTCCTCGGACTTGTACAGCCGCCAGACGTCGGGCTTGTTATCGTGATTGAGGTCGTACGTGACGACGTTCTTGCCGTTGGTGTCGCACAGCGTCGGATCGACCTTGGGGACTGCGCTGTCGACGCTTTCGTTCTTCGGGGTGGTGTCCTCGCCCTTGCCGTGACACGCGCCCAGCAGAAGGACGGACAAACCGACGACTTCCAAGAGCTTCGCCATGTCGCAAAAGCCTAGTCTTGGACCTGTTCCGCTGCAACCTCGCCACCGCGCCTGAAATAGACCTGGGTCACGTTGCCCGGCATGCGCGAAGACCGTTTGACCTGCCTCATATGGCCACGTAGGGTCATAGCTGCCAACCCTATGTCCCGGAAGAAGATCTCGACGACGGTGTACATCACGCCGGAGCAAGACACGCAGCTCAAGGCGCTTCACCACCGGACCAAAGTTCCGGTCGCCGAGTACATCCGGCAGGGTATCGACCTGGTGCTCGAGAAGTATCGCGATCAACTGCCGGGGCAGGTCGACCTCCGCCTCGGATCACGCTAAGTACGGCCGGGCGTATCCATGTCGTTTCCTGCGGACCGGATCCGCAACTTCTCGATCATCGCGCACATCGATCACGGTAAGACGACCCTTGCCGATCGCGTCCTCGAGGCGTGTGGCGCGGTCACCGCGCGCGAGGCGCAGGCCCAGATGCTCGACAACATGGAGCTCGAGCGCGAGCGCGGCATCACGATCAAGGCCCAGTCGGTCCAGCTTCATTACAAGGCCAAGGACGGCCAGACCTACCAGTTCCACCTGATCGACACCCCCGGTCACGTCGACTTCCATTACGAGGTCTCGCGCTCGCTCGCCGCGTGCGAGGGCGCCCTGCTCGTGGTGGATGCCGCGCAGGGCGTCGAGGCGCAGACGCTCGCCAACGTCTACGTCGCGCTCGATAACCACCTCGAGATCGTGCCGGTGCTCAACAAGATCGACCTGCCGGTCGCGCGGCCCGATTTCGTCAAGCAGCAGATCGAGGACACGATCGGGCTCGATGCCTCGAACGCGCTCCTGGTGTCGGCCAAGACGGGGCAGGGCGTCGAGGAGATGCTCGAGGCCGTCGTCGAGCGCATCCCGCCGCCGACCGCCGATCGCGAGGCGCCGCTCTCCGCGCTGATCTTCGACAGCTGGTACGACACGTTCCGCGGCGTCGTCGTCCTCGTGCGCGTGATGTCGGGCGTGCTCAAGAAGGGCCAGAAGCTCCGGTTCTGGTCGACCGATCAGGTCTACGAGTGCACGATGACCGCCGTCCGCCGGCCCGCGCCCCTCGAGGTCGACGAGATCGCCGCGGGCCAGGTCGGCATCGTCGCCGCCTCGATCAAGGACATCGCGCACGCCCGGGTCGGAGACACGGTCACCGACGCCGATCGCCCGATCAGCGAGCCGCTGCCCGGCTTCAAGTCGGTCAAGCCGATGGTGTTCGCGGGTCTGTTTCCCGTCGACGCCGCCGACTACCAGGACCTCAAGGAGGCGCTCGGCAAGCTCGTGCTCAACGACGCCTCGGTCACGTACGAGCCCGAGACGTCCGCGGCGCTCGGCTTTGGCTTCCGCACCGGCTTTCTGGGCCTGCTCCACATGGAGATCATCCAGGAGCGGCTCGAGCGCGAGTTCAACCTGAACCTCATCACCACCGCGCCGAGCGTGCGGTACCGCATCCAGCTCCCGGGCGAGGGCTGGGTCGAGGTCGACAACCCCGCCAAGGTCCCCGATCAGGGCAAGGTCGAGACGATCGAGGAGCCGATCATCACGGCCACCGTGCACCTGCCGCAGGAGTACGTCGGGCCGATCATGCAGCTGTGCCAGGACCGCCGCGGCGTGCAGCGCGGCCTGCATTACGACGCCGGCGGGCGCGTCCGGGTGGTCTACGAGATGCCGCTGGCGGAGATCGTGTTCGGGTTCTACGATCGGCTCAAGACGATGTCGCGCGGCTACGCCTCCCTCGACTACGAGCCCGCAGGCTACCGCCCCGCCGACCTGATCCGCCTCGACGTGCTGGTCAATGGCGAGCGGGTCGACGCGCTGTCGATCATCAGCCACCGCGACACCGCGTACCACCGCGGCGTGGACCTGTGCACCAAGATGAAGGACGTCGTGCCGCGCCAGATGTTCGACGTCGCGATCCAGGCCGCGATCGGCAGCCGCGTGATCGCACGGACCACGGTCAAGGCGGTCCGCAAGGACGTCACCGCGAAGTGCTACGGTGGCGACATCACGCGGAAGAAGAAGCTGCTCGAGAAGCAGAAGGAAGGCAAGAAGCGCATGAAGTCCGTCGGCTCGGTCGAGCTTCCGCAGGAAGCATTCCTCACCGTCCTGAAGGTAGACTGAGGCCCGGAGGTCAATGATGCGCGCCGCCAGCCTCGATCGCCGCGTGCGGATGGAAGCCCAGGCGCTCGCGCGCGAGGCGCACGCCGCCCTGACCCTCAAGCGCAGCCTGCGCGGCAAGGCCGGGGACCTCGAGTCGGCGGTCAAAGATGTCGACAAGGCGCTCGCCGCCAAGGACTACCAGCGCGTGCGCCAGGGCCTGCCGGTGCTCGATGCGCTGGTCGACGAGCTGATCAAGCGCCCCAACAAGTCGACCACGCGCGACTACGTCGAGTCGATCGGCGCCGCGATCCTGATCGCGCTCGCGCTGCGCGCCGTCGTCCTCGAGGCGTTCAAGATCCCGTCGAGCTCGATGTATCCCACGCTCGAGATCAACGACCACATCTTCGTCAACAAGTTCATCTACGGCATCCACATCCCGCTCACCAACATCAAGCTGTTCGAGTGGCGCAAGCCACACCGCGGCGAGGTGATCGTGTTCCAGCAGCCGTGCGAGCCCGACCGCGACTACATCAAGCGCGTGGTCGCGACCGAGGGCCAGAGCGTCGAGGTCCGCTGCAACGTGGTGTTCGTCGACGGCAAGCCCGTCGATCACAAGCTGCTCGACGGCGACACCTGCTCGTACGACGACTACGACGAGCCCAACGACAAGTGGTATCCGCGGCAGTGCAGCCTCTACCAGGAGACTGTCAATGGTCACGCGTACGTGACCTACCACGACGCGGATCGCCCGCTGCGCGACGAGCAGGTGGCCAAGGGCAGCAAGCTGTCGCGCGGCGACAGCAAGGACTTCCCGCAGCTCGATGGCTCGCGCCAGCCGCCGAGCTGCGCGACCCAGACCGACGGCGCGCCGGTGATCGCGCCCAATCAGCAGCGCGGCACCCTGGTCGAGACCCGCAAGGACGCCGACGTGTGCGAGCCGCAGCTGGCCTACGTCGTGCCGCCCGATCACGTGTTCGTGATGGGTGACAACCGCAACAACTCGAACGACTCGCGGTTCTGGGGCTCGGTGCCGATCGAGAACATCAAGGGCAAGGCCCTGTTCATCTGGCTGTCGTACCGCAACTTCGCGCTGCACCTGCGCGTCTGGCAGTCGAGCTTCGAGTTCCGCTGGGACCGGATCGGCAACTTCGTTCAGTAGCCGGGTGTCGATCCTCGGGGACGTTCCCGTCCCTACTGTTTCTTGGGCGGCAGCGCGAGCTGCTTGAACACGGTCTGCATCGCGTCGTCGACGGCGAGCTCGGCGGCCTGGTCCCAGGTGTACTGGCGATCGCGATCGCGGACCTTCATGCCGACCTCCTGCTTGATCGTGGCCTTGCCGTCGCCGGTGAAGCCCATCGTGCGGCCCGGGATGTTCTCGCCGAGCATGTGGAGCGCGACATGGATCACGAGTCGCTGTGAGTTGGGCTTGTCGTCGAGCGGCACCAGCTCCTCGGAGGCGTCGGTGATCTCGACCGTCACCAGGTAGGCGCCGGCGATGGCCTTCTTCGCGAGGTACTTGCGGTAGCCGTCGGCGTTGCTCTTCGGATCGGGCGCGCCCTCGAGGTGGGCCACCAGCTGGGGGTGGCCCTCGAAGACCTTCTTCACCTGGGCCTCGATGCGCGGCGTGGCGGCCTTGGAGACATCGGGCTTGACCTCGGACTTGGCGGTCACCGCGGTGAGCTCGAAGTGGTACTTCTTCTTCGGCGCAGCCTCGGTGGCGCGCGACGCCAGGGCGCCACAGGCCACCAACAGCAGCGTCATTGTTGCCCTTCTGGGGGCCAGTGCTGAACGGATTGGGTCGCGCATTGCCGGCTCGCTTCCTGGCCGAACCTGACGTCGGCCCGGCGTTTTCCCGTGAGACGGCCACATGCTACCGTCCATTCATGGTCCGCCCCCGGTGGCATGACGCACTGATTGTCTCGGCAATCGTCGTCTTGTTCGCCGCGGGGGTTTGGTCGCTCTGGTGGGAAGATGTACGATCGGCCCTGCATCTCGATCCCGGCGCAGATGCCCCCGCGCCGGTGCCACAGGGTCAGACGTAGTCGCCAGACAATCGCGGTCGCTAACTTGACTGTGGTTACCGCGGCTTAGTACCGTTCGCGAGGGGCGCCTGTCTGGAGGCCTCAGGAGCCAATGTTCACCATACATATTCAGGAAAAGGGCGGCGAGCAGCGCCGCATGGTGTTCAACAAGCCCGAGGTCACCATCGGTCGCGTCCAGGGCAACGACATTGTCTTGCCCAAGGGCAATGTATCGAAGCGCCACGCGCGCATCGTGCTCAAGGACGGCAAGTTCATCATTGTCGATCTCAAGAGTACGAACGGCACGTACGTCAACGGGCGCAAGATCACGAGCCCGCTCGTCGTCAAGGACTCCGACAAGATCTACATCGGTGACTTCGTCGTCGGCGTCGATGAGGCCGCGGCCAGTGAGGGCGACATGCCGTCGGAGAGCACGGCGCCGCCGCCGACCGATCGCCCGCCGCCGGTGGCCGATGTCCGCCCGCCGCGCCCGACCGAGGCGCAGCCGATGCCGCCGTCATCGATGCCGCTGCCGATGGCCGGCGGCAACAACGAGGATCGCGCGGCCGCTTCGGCGCCGCGCCCGTTGCCGCCTCGGCCTGCGCCGGGGCCCGCGCGCGATGTGCCGCCGCCGCGCGAGCCGCTGGCGGCGCGCGAGCCGCCTGCGCCGCGCGAGATGCCTGCGCTGTCGTCGCCGCCGGGACCGGCCTCGCGGCCGCTGGCGCGCCCGGGCGGCACGATGCCGCCGCCGATCATGCAGCCGATTCCGCCCGTCGGGCCGCCGCCCGGTGGGCCTGGCGACGGTGCGATGCCCGGCGCGATGCCGCCGCCGATGATGTCCCCGCCGATGGCGTCCCCGATGGGCTCGCCGATCGCGTCGCCGCGCGGCGACTTCGCCGCGAACAGCGCGTCGATGCCGGCCCCGATGCCGATGGCGCCGATGGCCCCGCCTGCGCCGAGGCCCGAGTTCAATGGCCCGAGCGGCATGGCCGGGGTCCCGGGCATGGCCGGCATGAACCCGATGCCGATGGCTCCGGTGTCGCCGGTGGCCGGGATGGCTCCGATCGGCGCCCCCGCAGCGGCGCCCGGGTCGGTCGTGCCGATCCCCGTCGACAAGGGCAAACGCGGCCTCGCCGGCGTGGGCGCCAAGCGCGTCATCGGGCGCTCGGTCTCGCTGCCGAGCCGGCGCGGTGTGCACCTCGAGCCGCTCGATCCCAAGGTCGTCAAGATGCTCGACCTGCAGTCGAACATCCTCGAGCGCCTGCGCGCCAAGCTCGATCTCGACAAGGTCCCGATGGAGCGGCTGCACGAGGAAGACCTCTGGCAGCGCGCCGAGCGAGCGACGATCGACCTCGTCGAGACGCTCGAGACCAGCGGCGAGCTGCCCAAGTACATCGATCAGGACACGCTGATCAAGGAGACGCTCAACGAGGCGCTCGCGCTCGGGCCGCTCGAGGACCTGCTCGCCGACGACCAGATCGACGAGATCATCATCGACCGGCGCGATCGCGTCGTGGTCGGCAAGGGCGGCGTGTTGCGCGGCTCGGGCAAGGCGTTCTCGTCTGACGACGTGTTCGAGAAGGTCGTTCGCCGGCTGGTCGCCGAGGCGGGCTCCACGATCGACGAGGCGCGCCCGGTGATCGATCTGCGAATGCGCGACGGCACGCGGCTGACCGCGGCGGTGTCGCCGGTCGCGGCGCGCGGCGCGTGCATCGTGCTCAAGAAGCCGGCGTCGGCGATGCCGCAGCTCGCCGAGCTGGTCGGCCAGAACGCGCTGTCGGCCGGCATGGCGGACTTCCTCGCGACCTGCATCACCGCCCGCCGCAACCTCCTGATCTGCGGCGCGGCCGGCTCCGGCAAGACCACGCTGGCGGGTGCGCTGGCCGCGGCGTCGCCGCCCGGCGAGCGCGTGGTGTCGATCGAGGAGGTCGCCGAGCTGTCGATCAAGCGCGACGAGTGGATCCAGCTCGAGACCCGCGCCGGCAACGGCCGCAACCCGGCGATCGACCTCGGCCAGCTGCTCGAGCTCGCGCTGCGGCTCGCGCCGGATCGTCTGGTGGTCGGCGAGATCCGCGGCAACGAGGCGCTGCCGCTGGTCCAGGCGCTGTGCGCGGCGGTAGACGGTGCAGTCGCGGTGATGACCGGCGAGGGCGCCGCGGCGTCGCTCGGCCG
>DATIPJ010000327.1:0-4090 GCA_035472155.1 Kofleriaceae bacterium | reverse complement strand
GGGTCGCGGCGGCGGATGCCCAGCGGGTGCGGACGGGCGGCGACGCCGAGACCGCGCAGCTGCGGCGCTTGCTGACGCTGTCGCGCCGGCTCAACAGCGAGGCCGAGGTCGACCGCATCCTCGACGATGTGATCGATACGGCGATCGAGCTGACGTGCGCCGAGCGCGGGTTTCTGCTGCTGCGCCAGAGCGACGGGGAGCTGGCGGTGGTGGTGTCGCGGAACTTCGTGGCCGGCGATCTCGAGCCCGGGCCCCCGGTCGGCGATGCCGCTGGCGCCGGACCGCTGCCGGCGAGCCGCTCGGTGAGCCGCTCGATCGCCGAGCGCGCGGCGCAGACCGGCGAGCCCGTGCTCACGGTGGACGCCGGGATCGACGAGCGGTTCGGCGGCGCGGCGTCGGTGGCGGCGCTCCGGCTGCGCTCGGTGCTCGCCGTGCCGCTGCGCCAGCGCGGCGCGATCACCGGCTGCATCTACGTCGATCATCGGCTGCGCGGCGGCGCCTTCGACGACGCGGCGGCGAGCGTGCTCGGAGAGCTGGCGGACATCGCCGCGATCGCGATCGAGAATGCGCGGCTGACCGGGGCCCTCGTGCGCGCTGCGCGCGAGGTCGACGAGCTGAACCGGCGGCTGTCGAGCGAGCTCGCCGAGCGCGACGCCGAGCTGGTCCGCGTGAAGGCGGACCTGCCCGACCGCGACCGGCTGCGCCATCGCTACGAGCGCATCGTCGGCCGCTCACCGGCGACGGTGAAGATGCTCGGCGTGATCGACCGCGCCGCGGCGACGTCGCTGCCGGTGGTGGTCGTCGGCGAGAGCGGCACCGGCAAGGAGCTGGTGGCGCGCGCGCTGCACGACCACGGGCCGCGCAAGGCGGCGCCGTTCGTCGCGATCAACTGCGGCGCGGTGCCCGAACCGCTGCTCGAGAGCGAGCTGTTCGGCCATGCGCGCGGGTCGTTCACCGGCGCCGACCGCGACCACCGCGGCCTGTTCGAGGTGGCCGACGGCGGCACGCTGTTCCTCGACGAGGTCGCCGACACCGGCCCGGCGATGCAGACCAAGCTGTTGCGCGTGCTGCAGGACGGCGTGATCCGCCGCGTGGGCGACACGCGGACCCGCCAGGTCGACGTCCGCGTGATCGCCGCCAGCCGCCAGCCGCTCGCCGAGCTCGCCGCCTCGGGGCGGTTCCGCGAGGATCTCCGGTTCCGGCTCGATGTGATCGCGGTGGCGGTCCCCCCGCTGCGCGAGCGCGACGGCGATGTGCCGCTGCTCGTCGAGCACCTGCTCGCGCGGCTGTGCACCGGCCGGCCGGTGCCGCGGCTGACCCGCGCCGCGCTGCGGGCGCTCGGGCAGCACCGCTGGCCCGGCAACGTGCGCGAGCTCGAGAATGCGCTCGCCCGCGGGGTCGCGATGGGCGGCGACGTGATCGACGTCGGCGATCTGCCCGATCCGATCGCGCACGCGACGGCGCGGCCCGAGCCCGCGCGCCCCGCCGTCGGCGAGGACCTGCGCCTCAAGCCGGCGCTGGGCGCGACCGAGCGGGCCTACATCACCGCGGCGATGACGCGCGCCAAGGGCAACCAGACGGCGGCGGCGCGGCTGCTCGGGCTCTCGCGCTTCGGGCTGCAGAAGAAGCTGCAGCGGCTCGCCGGCCACCGCCCCGCCGGCGACGCCGACGACTGACGGTCACACCTGCGCGCGCGAGAGCCGCTGCTGCGCCGTGTGCGCGATGCGAGCGATCAGCTGCGGATACGACATCCCCGCGAGCCGCGCCGCGCGGGCGACCCCGGCATCGGGCGAGATGTCAGGGTTGGGGTTGACGTCGATCACCCAGGGCTCCCCCGCGGCGTCGACCCGCAGATCGATCCGCCCGTAGTCGCGCAGGCCGAGCGCATCCCACGCCGCGCGCGCCACGCGCTCGATGCCCTCGACGGTCTCGCGGCTGGCGCCGCGCAACGGCACCGGCTTGGTGCCGGCGTAGTCGACGTGGCGCTCGTCCCACTTCGCCGCGTAGCTCACGATGCGCGGGCGGCCGGCCGGCATCGCGGCAAAGTCGATCTCGTGGAGCGGCAGCATCTCGATGTCGTCCTCGTTGCCGATCAGGGTCACGTTGATCTCGCGGCCGTCGACGTAGCGCTCGGCCAGCACGCCCTGGCGGTGCTCGTTCATCATCTCTCGCGCGCGCAGGCGCAGCGCCGCGCCATCGCGCACGAGGTTATCCTGCGTGATGCCGACCGAGGCGTCCTCGTGGGCGAGCTTGACGAACCACGGATAGTCGAGCGCGTCGAGCGTGGGCTCGTCGAGCGCCGCCAGCCCGCTGAGGAAGCGGAACGGCGGTGTGGGGATGCCGCGCGCGATCAGGATCTCCTTGGTGCGCCGCTTGTGCAGGCACGACGCCAGCGCGAGCTGATCGGCGCCGGTGTACGGAATGCCGAACAGATCGAGCAGGCCGACGAAGGTCGGCTCGTTGCGCGGATCGCCGGCCATCGACTCGCACAGGTTGAACACCAGATCGAAGCGCTCGCGATCCGCGCGCAACCGGTCGAGCACGGCGAACACCTCGAGCCCGTGCAGCCCGACGAGCTCGGCGCCAAGGCCGCTCTCGGTCAGCGCGCTGACGATCGCCTGCGCGCTGGCCTCCACCGAGATGACGTCGGTCGCCGCCGCCTCGGCGTCATAGTCGGTGTTGTAGAGGACGGCGATCCCGCGGGGCATGCCGGGACAGTCTACACAGCCTCACTGACACGCGGTCCGAGGACGTGCGCGACCTCGTCCACGCCGATCGGGGCGCCGCGCGCCTGCGCCAGTGAGACCAGGCGCACGTCGAGGCCGCACGGGCGGATCGCGCGCCACGCGTCGGGCGGCGTGTTCACGTTCAGCGCGAAGCCATGGACGCTCACGCCGCGCGCAACATGAATGCCGCACGCCGCGAGCTTCTTGCCGTCGAGCCAGACCCCGGCCGGATCGCGCTGCCACGCCGCGCCCGGTGCTCCGAGCGCCGCGCAGGTCTCCGTGATCGCACCCGCCACGCGCTCGAGGAACGCGACCACGCTGCGCAGCCGCACCACCGGGTAGATCATGAGCTGGCCGGGGCCGTGGTAGGTCACCTCGCCGCCGCGCTCGATGCGCTCGATCGGGATGTCCCCGGCGGCGAGGATGTTGGCCGGGGTCGCCGAGCGCCCGAGCGTGATCACCGGCGGGTGCTCGCACAGAAACACCACGCCCGGCTCGCCGGCCCACACGCGCTCGCGCGCCGCGAGCTGAGCGGCCAGGACCTCGCGGAACTCCGCGCGCCCCAGCCACTGCCACGGCGCCGCCATGGGCTAGCCTGCGAGCAGCTCGTCGAGCAGCTGGTCGTCGACGTAGTGCAGCGGCGCCGCCGCGCTCACCACACCGACACCGGCGGCGACCAGCGCCGCCACCAGCTGGTCCCCGCACATGACCGCGATCGAGCGGCCCGCGCGCTCGAGCTCGCGCTCGGCGTCCTCGGACAGCTCGCGCGCCGAGAACAGGATGCCCGCGACCAGGTCCTTGGCCTCGACGCCGACCCGCAGCTCGCCGATGCCGCGCCGGTCGATCGGCTGATCGCCCGAGCGCGCGCTGATCAGCACGGTGCGCGCGATGCCGGGCGCGAACGCCTGCGCGTAGCTGATGCCGCCGACGCGCTTGACCCAGGCGATCTCGCGATAGCCGGCCGCGACCAGGTACGCGTGGATCAGGCGCTCGAAGCCCGCGCCGCTCGCCTTGGCGATCCGCGCCGACAGCGCGCGATGGGTCGCCCCGGCGAGCCGCGACAGCGCCGCCGCCACGTTGGCCTCGGCGTCGGCGGTCTGGCTCATCGCCACCGGCCCGGGCGCGAACAGGTCGCGCCCGCGATACACGATGCGCGGCCGGAGCCCCAGCGTGCGGTAGCTGCGCTCGTCGCCCAGCAGCTCGGCCTTGAGCTGCGGCCACAGCTGCTCCGGGTCGGTCTCGATCAGGTTGCGCTTGCGCATCATCGCCGCGAGCTGGCGCACCGGCAGCGGCTGGCCGTTGCGCAGCTGCGCGAACACCGTGGCCGCGGCATCGCCGAGCGGCGTGCCCACGCGCGACAGACC
>DATIPJ010000326.1:0-12730 GCA_035472155.1 Kofleriaceae bacterium | reverse complement strand
CTCGACGAGGTGGTCCAGAACGAGGCGCTGTTCGTCCGGATCAAGGCGGTCTACGACGGTCGCGCGTCGGCAAAGCTCTCGCCCGAGCAGCTGCGGCTCGTCGAGGTCGTCTATCACAACTTCGCGCGCCAGGGCGGCGCGCTGCCCGCCAAGGACAAGGCGCGACTCAAGGAGATCAACGGCAAGCTCGCGACGCTGTACACGCAGTTCGCGCAGAACGAGCTCGCCGACGAAGAGGGTCAGTCGCTCACGCTCGAGACCGAGGCCGACCTCGCCGGTCTGCCTGACAGCCTGCGCGCGTCGGCGCGTGAAGCCGCCGAGGCCAAGAAGCTCAAGGGCAAGTGGCTGATCACCAACACGCGCTCGTCGATGGATCCGTTCCTCACATTCTCGACGCGGCGCGACCTGCGCGAGAAGGGCTGGCGGCTGTGGGTCGGGCGCGGCGACAGCCCCGGCGAGCACGACAACAAGCCGGTGATCACGCAGATCCTCGCGCTGCGCGCCGAGAAGGCCAAGCTGCTCGGCTTCCCGACGTTCGCGCACTGGATCATCGACGACAACATGGCGCGCACGCCCGATGCGGCGCTCGCGCTGTGCATGAAGGTCTGGAAGGCGGCGACCGCGCGAGCGCGCGAGGAGGTCGCCGACATGCAGAAGCTCGCCGACAGCGAGAACGCCGGCATCAAGATCGAGCCGTGGGATTACCGGTTCTACGCCGAGAAGGTGCGCAAGGCGCGCTATGACCTCGACCAGAACGAGGTCAAGCCGTACCTGCAGCTCGACAAGATGCGCGAGGCCATGATGTGGGCCTCCGGCCAGCTCTATGGCTTTTCATTCGTGCGCATCAAGGACGTCCCGGTCTGCCAGCCCGACGTCACCGTCTACGAGGTGATGCGCGACGGCAAGCACGTGGGCCTGTGGTACTTCGATCCGTACGCGCGCGACGGCAAGCAGTCGGGCGCGTGGATGAACGAGTACCGCACGCAGGAGGCGTTCAAGGACGCCACCGCACCGATCGTCTCGAACAACTCGAACTTCGTGAAGTCCAAGGGCGCCGTGCTGATCTCGTGGGACGACGCGACGACCATGTTCCACGAGTTCGGCCACGCGCTGCACGGGCTCAACTCGAACGTGCACTATCCGACGCTCGCAGGCACCAACGTCAAGCGCGACTTCGTCGAGTTCCCGAGCCAGCTCAACGAGCACTGGCTGCGCACGCCCGAGGTGCTCAATACCTATGCGCTGCATTTCAAGACCGGCAAGCCGATCCCCGGCGAGCTGGTGGCCAAGATCGAGAAGGCGAAGCACTTCAACGAGGGCTTCCGCACCGTCGAGTACCTCGCGTCGGCGATCTACGACCTGCGCATCCACACCGCACCGACCGACAAGGCGATCGACGCGAGCGCGTTCGAGAAGCAGCTGATGAAGGAGATCGGCTGCCCGCCGGAGATCGTGATGCGCCACCGGCCGACGCAGTTCGGCCACATCTTCGCGAGCGATGACTATGCGGCCGGCTATTACGTGTACATGTGGGCCGACACGCTGACGGCGGACGCCGCGGAGGCGTTCGCCGAGGCGGGCTACTACGACAAGCCAACGGCCAGGCGGCTCTACGAGTCGATCATGAGCGTCGGCAACACGATTCCGCCCGAGGAAGCGTTCCGCAAGTTTCGCGGGCGCGACGTCGACACCAACGCGCTCATGCGCGATCGCGGCTTCCCGGTCGCAAAGTCGTAGGTCGGGACAAATCGCCCCACCGCGGTGATCATCGCGCAGCGCTTTCGTCGAGGCGCGGAATCGGGGACGATGGCGCATGCGCCTGGGTGCTGTGCTCGTGCGTGCGGCGTGGAGCGGGCTCGCGATCGCGGCGACGACGCGCGCGGTGCACGCGCAGACGGCACCGTCGGCACCCGCGGGGGCAGCGGGGCAAGCGGCCGACGCCGACACGGGCACCGGCGAGGGCGCCCAGCCGACCTGGTTCCACGGCGATCACCTGACGGGCGAGTGGGGCGGGGCGCGCACGCGGCTCGCGGACCACGGCGTGACGATCGACGTGATCTATGCGAGCGACATGTTCGCCGCGCGCGGCGACACCGCGGTGCTCGGCCACGTCGATGCGGCCGTCACGCTCGATAGCGCCAAGCTCGGGCTGTGGGACGGCGGCACGCTCTACGTGCTCGGCCAGAACAACCACGGCCACGGGATCAACGAGCGCGTGCACTCCGCGGTCGGCGTGTCGAACCTGGAGACCACGCCGTACACCCAGCTCACCGAATTCTTCATCGAGCAGGGGTTCGTCGACGGGCGCATCAAGGTCCGGATCGGCAAGCAGGACACCAACCGCGACTTCGGGACGCCGCGGTTCGGCGGTAACTTCATCAACAACAACTTCGGCATGTTCCCCAACGCGCCGCTGCCGTCGTACCCGACGACCGGGCTGGGGACGCTGGTCGCCGTGCAGGCGACGGGCTGGCTCGTGGGGCGGCTCGCGATCTACGAAGGCAGCCCGGACTTCGGCGGCCTCGGGCTCACCAGCGCGTTCGAGACCGGTGGCGGCTACACGCTCGCATCGGGCTTCGCCGCGACCCACCACTTCGGGCGCGACGGCCGCGACGGCGGGACCACGAGCATCGGCGCGTGGTGGCAATCCGATGACGTGGCCGAGGTCGGCGTCGATGAACCTCGGATGTTCGACAGCAACGCCGGCTGGTTCGTGCAGAACGACGAGCGGATCTTTCTGCATCCCGACGACCCCAAGGATCCGCGCGGGCTGACGCTGATCCTGCGCTACAGCTGGTCGCGCCCCGACCGCAGCGCATTCGCGCACTACGCCGGCGGCTCGGTGGCCTGGCACGGCATCGGGCCGCGCGACAACGACACCGCCGGCGTCGGCGCCGGGAGGTTCTCCGTGGCCGAGCCGCTCGGCGGCAGCCCCGGCCCGCGCGACGAGACCTTCGTCGAGGCGTTCTACAAGCTGCGGCTGACCAGCTTCGCGAGCTTTCAGCCCGACCTGCAGTGGTTTCGTCACCCGGGCGGCGACGGCGCCGACGCGCTCGCGATCGGGGTGCGGCTCAAGCTCAAGCTGTGATCAGTTCGTGAGGTCGAGGGCGTTGGTCAGATCGCCCATCGCAGTGCCGCCCGCGGCCACCAGCGCGTTGTCGCGCGCGGTGATGCCCGGCAGCGCCGCCAGATCGAACCGGCGGTTGATCAGCCGCAGGATCGACGCGGTGTCGTACTGCGTGTGATCGACCGTGCCGGCCTTCGCGAACGGCGAGACGATGATCGTCGGCACGCGTGAGCCGGGGCCGAGCAGATCCGCCCGGGGCGGCGCGGCGTGGTCCCAGAACCCGCCGTTCTCGTCGTAGGTCACGATCACGACCATGCTGGCGAACTGCGGGCTGGCCTCGAGCTTGGTGATGAGGTCAGCGATGTGGCGGTCGCCGGCTTCGACCGAGGCGTAGCCCGCGTGCTGGTTGAGGTCGCCCTCGGGCTTGTAGAACACGACCGGCGGCAGCGTGCCGGCGGCGATGTCGGCCTCGAGCTTGGCCTCGTCGTCGAAGTGCGCGGTGCGCGCGGCCGCGCCGCTGACCGGGTCGAACTTCGCGTAGTAGTTGAACGGGTGGTGGTGGAACTGGTAGTTCGGCACCAGACCGGGCGCGCTCGGCGGGAACACGTGGGTCGTGGTCGCGGTCGCGAGCGTGTTGTTGAAGGCGCCAGCGTACCACTTCCACGCGATGCCCTGACCGTCGAGCAGGTCACCGATCGTCTTGCCAGTCTGCGGCACCAGGTACGTGCCGCCGTTGGGGTCGGCGTACAGCTTGGTGGTATCGCTCGCGGCGGGCGCGACACCGCTGGGCTGATACGCCGGCTGCATCGTGTTGATCCCACGCCACGTGCCGTCGCCGAAGTAGTTCTTCGGCGAGATCGCGAACGAGGCCGTGAACGCCGCCCCGCCGTCCATCGCCGATGGCGTCGCGCCAGGGGTGAGGTCGAGGTTGGGGCCACCGACGGCCGACAGCACGGTGATCTGCGCCTTCTGCGGCGAGGTGTCGGCGTTGGGCACCTCGGGCGCGCATGCGCAGATCAGGTACTGGTGGTTGAGGAACGAGCCGCCGAACGCACCGATGTAGAAGTTATCGGCGAGCACGTAGCGCTGCGCGATGCGCCACATCGCCATCTGGCTGCCGTCGTAGTAGCCCATCACGAGGCCACCGGCGTCGCTGTAGGCGGCGAACCGATCGTTCCGGCCGCCGTCGATCTGCATCTGGTTCTCGAAGAACCGGTGGACGAGATCGCGCGTCACCGCGGCCATGCCGTTGCCGGCGAGCTTGTCGCCGTAGGTCGCCTTGATGTCGTACGGCTTGTTGGCCAAGTTCGCGGATTCCTCCTGTGTGATGCCGGCCGCCACGCCACCCCACGTGCGCGGCAGCGTGGCGAGCTCGGTCTTGGCCGTGTCGCGGTCGACCTGCTTGTTGACGGCGCCGACGGCCGATGGGTTGACGCCCGGGATGCCATTGGCGCCGGGGAACAGGCCATAGATGTTGTCGAAGCCGCGGTTCTCGGCGTAGATCACGACGATCGTCTTGACCTTCTCGCGCAGGAGCGCGGTCGTGTCCTCGACGGCGGCGCCGGCGTCGGGGCCCGCGTTCTTGAGGTCGTCGCCGCACGAGGCCGCGCCGAGGGCGAGCGCGAGACCTGCCAGGGTCAGGATCCGAGTCGATGTCGATGCCATGGGCGGGATTCTCGTCGCCGCTGTGTGGCGATCGGGCCGCACGCGATCGACATTTCGCGACGGCGACGGTCTGTCACGCAGCTGTCACCGTCGGATGCGATCTCCGTGACGTGCATGCCGTCCGTGCGCTCGCGCTCGTGGCAACCTGCCTCGCTTGCAAGGGCCGCGAGGCACCGGCGCCGCTCCCCGTCGAGCCGGTGGTGGGTCGAGATGCGGCGGCGCCGGTGGTCGCGCCCGCGCCTGCTGCATCCGCTGCGCCGAGCAAGCCCGGGTTCTATGCGCGGCTTCCGCGGCGGCCGCCGCCCGCGGTGACGACCGAGCTCGGGCGCAAGCTGTTCCTCGACGAGAGCCTCTCGGCGTCGGGCAAGCTCGCGTGCCGGAGCTGCCACGATCCGGGCCGCGCGATGGCGCCGGCGAACGATCGCGCGATCCAGCGCGGCGGCGCCGACGGCAAGCAGGTCGGCTTTCGCGCGGCGCCGTCCTTGCGCTACCTCGCGTCGGTGCGGCCGTTCACCGAGCACGATATCGACGACGAGACCGGCGCCGACAACGGCCCTGCAGGCGGCTTCATGTGGGACGGCCGCGCGGCCACCGCGCACGATCAGGCGCGGCTGCCGCTGTTCGCGCCGTTCGAGATGGCCAACGAATCATCCGCTGCGCTCGCCGCAAGGCTGCGCCGTGCGCCCTACGCCGGCGAGCTGCGCGCCGCATTCGGCGACACGGCGCTCGACGACGACGACACTGCGGTTGCGGTCGCCGCATTCGCGCTCGAGGTGTTCGGGCAGAGCCCGGCCGACTTCGCCCCGTTCACCAGCAAGTACGACGCGGTGCTGCGCGGCCAGGCCCAGCTGTCGGCGAGCGAGCTGCGCGGCTTTCGCCTGTTCAACGCCCCCGACAAAGGCAACTGCGCGAGCTGTCACCCGAGCGCGAACGAGCACGGCGGCCCGCCGCTGTTCAGCGACTTCGGCTTCGTCGCGCTCGGTGTGCCGCGGACGCGCGCGATCGCCGCCAACGCCGATCCGTCATTCTACGATCTGGGCCTGTGCGGCCCGCTGCGCACCGACCTCGCCGAGCGGCCCGAGTACTGCGGCTTGTTCCGCACGCCGTCGCTGCGCAACGTCGCGCTGCGCCGCCGCCTGTTCCACAACGGATCGTTCACCAGCCTCGCGCGCGCGGTCCGCTTCTACGCCACGCGCGACGTCGCCCCGGCCACCTGGTACCCGCGCGATGTCCAGGGACGGGTCCAGAAGTTCGATGACCTGCCCGGGCGCTACCGCGCCAACGTCAACATGGATCCGCCGTTCGGCGGCGAGCCCGGCGGCCGGCCGGCCCTCGACGAGGCGGAGATCGCCGACATTGTCGCGTTCCTGGGTACCTTGACCGACGGCTATCACCCGCGATGATGCTCCGGGCTTCGCTCGGTCCGCGCTAGAGTCGACGCGATGGCCAGTCAGGCCGATCCGTCCGAGCCCGCGCAGCCGACTGCCGAGGTGACCGCGCTGCTGCCCGATGGCGCCGTGCCCGAGGTCGCGCCGCTGGCCCGCGCGCTCGCACCGCCGCAGGCCGCCGCGCCGGCCACGTCGTCGCAGTCGGCGCTGCCCGACGCCGGCACCGCCGCCGACGCGATGCGCGACGAGGAGATCGAGCGCACGCGCCTCTTCATCCGCATGGGCTGGCTGCTCAGCGTCGCCGCCATGGTCACCGTCTTCGTCGTCGACGCGCAGCCGGTGATCGCGACCCTGTTCATCGCCGGCCTCGTGATCGGCATCGTGGTCAGCGCCGGCTATCACCGCGCGTTCGCCGATCCGCGCAACTACACCGAGCGCGCGCTCACCACGCTCTCGGTGATCTGCGTCATCAATGGCTACCTCGCCGTGCTGCTCTACGGCATCTACAGCGCCGCGCCGCTGCTCATCGTCATCGGTATCCACTTCGTCGCCCGCACCGAAGCCGAGCGCGTGGCGCGCTGGATCTTCGCCAGCGCGGTCATCGTCTATGCCGTGATGTCGGCCGCGATCATGAGCGGCATCGTCGCCGACCCCGGCGTGTTCGCCTCCGACCGCGCCGTGGGCGCGCGGGCCTTCGCGGTCGGCACGCTGTTCGTCCTCGCGACGTTCTGGCTCGCCTACGTCACCGCGCGCCAGTTCCGCTTCGTATCGCTCGCGGCGATCGAGGACCTCCAGCGCGCGACCCGGCTCGCATCCCAGCGCGAGGCACTGATGGACGAGCTGCGCGGTGACCTCGAGCGCGCCCTGCGCGCGGGCCCGGGCCGCTTCACCGACCGCGTCGTCGGCGGCTTCCACCTCGGCGAGGTGCTCGGTCGCGGCGCGATGGGCGAGGTCTCCGAGGCCGCCGACGTCGCGACCGGCGCGGCCGCCGCGGTCAAGCTGCTGCGCCCCGAGCTGGTTGCCGATCCCGAGCAGCGGGCCCGCTTCGCGCGCGAGCTCCGCGCCAGCCGCGCGCTCGCCTCGCCGCACGTGGTGCGCGTCCTCGACGGCGCGGCCGACGCGGCGTTGCCCTACCTGGCGATGGAGCGCCTCCACGGCCAGACCCTGGCCGAGCGCTTCCGCCGCGAGCCGCGCCTCGCTCCGCCCGCGCTCCACGCCCTGTGCAGCCAGGTCGCCGAGGCTCTCGACGTCGCCGCCGCGGCCGGCGTGGTCCACCGCGACCTCAAGCCCCAGAACCTGTTCCACACCGACGACGGCCTCTGGAAGGTCCTCGACTTCGGCGTCGCCCTCCTCGCGAGCGACCCGGGCGCCACCGGCGAGCGCGACATCATCGGCACGCCGCACTACATGGCCCCCGAGCAGGCCCAGGGCCAGCGGGTCGACCCGCGCGCCGACCTCTACGCCCTCGGCGCCATCGCCTATCGCTGCGCGACCGGGCGCCACCCCTTCGACGCCGCCGACCCGGCCGCCGTCCTCTACGCGATCGTCCACCGCATGCCGGTCCGCCCGAGCACCCTCGCCGCCGTGCCCGACGACTTCGACCGCTGGTGCGCCCTCGCCCTCGCCAAGTCCCCCGAGCGCCGCTTCCCCTCGGGCGCCGCCCTGGTCGCTGCGCTCGGCGCCGCCCTCGCCGGCGAGCTCGACGAGCCCCTGCGCCACCGCGCCGACAACGCGATCCGCGCTCACCCCTGGGAGGCCGCATGATGGTACCTGGTGCGGATGGCCGTCCACGACCGTCGCCGGCGAGCGAGGGCGCATGACCACATCGCGGTCCCTGCTGCCGAGCCCGCCCAGCGCCAGCGACGCCCTGCACGCCGAGGAAGTCCGGCGCACCCGCGCCCTGCTCCGCATCGGCTGGCTGGTCGCGGTCGGGGTTGTCGTCGCGCTGCCCCTTCTCCCGGGCGACCCGCGCATCGCCGTCGCGCTCCTCGTCGCTCTCGCCATCGGCGTCGCCGGCAGCGCCTGGATGTATCGCGCGCTGCGCGACCCGGCGCGCTACAGCCCCGCGCGCATGAACCTTCTCGCCCTCTCGGGCGTCGCGTGCGGCCTGCTCGGGATCCTCTACGTCGGAGCGTTCTCTGCCGCGCCCCTCATGGTGGCCCTGGGCCTCTACTTCTTCTGCCGCACCGAGAGCAGCGCCAGCGCGATCGCCATCTACGCCACCGCCGCCGGCGCCCACGCCATCCTCGCCGTCTTCGTCATCAGCGGCGCCATCGACGACCCGGGCTTCTACCCGGTCGGTCGCCACGCCTCGCTCGGCAGCCAGCTCGCAGGCCAGGCCCTGCTCCAGATCGCGTACGGCCTCTGCTTCTGGCTTGCGCGCACCACGCGCCGAACCTCGCTGCGCGCCATCGTCCAGCTCCAGCACGCCACCCGCCTCGCCGCGCAGCGCGACGTCCAGCTCGCCGAGCTTCGGCGCGACCTCGATCTAGCCCTCGAGATCGGCAAACCCGGCCGCTTCACCGACCAGGTCGTCGGCGCGTGGCAGCTTGGCAACGTGCTCGGCCGCGGCGCGATGGGCGAGGTCTACGAAGCGCGCCACGCCGCCACCGGCGCCGAAGCCGCCGTCAAGCTCCTGCGCCGCGAGCTCCTCGCCGACCCGCGCAGCGTCGAGCGCTTCCTGCGCGAGGTCCGCGTCGGCAGCACCCTCGACTCCCCTCACGTCGTGCGCGTCCTCGAGGCCAGCACCGCCTCCGCGTCCGCTTCCTCCCCCGCGCCGGGCCTCCCCTTCCTCGCCATGGAGCGCCTGCGCGGCCAGACCCTGGGCGAGCTGCTCCGCAATCGCAACACACTCACCGGCATCGACCTGGCCGAGATGCTCGCCCAGGTCGGCCGCGCCTTCGAGGTCGCCCGCCGCGCGGGCGTCGTCCATCGCGACGTCAAGCCCCACAACCTCTTCCGCGGCAGCGACGGCAGCTGGAAGGTCCTCGACTTCGGCGCCGCCGCGCTCGCCGACAGCTCGAGCACCCTCACCCGCGGCGGCGTCATCGGCACCCCGGTCTACATGTCCCCCGAGCAAGCCCGCGGCTCCGCCGTCGACCACCGCGCCGACGTCTACGGCCTGGGCGCCGTCCTCTACCGCTGCCTCACCGGCCGCGTCCCCTTCGCCGCCGACGACACCCCCGCCCTCCTCTACGCCGTCATCCACGACATGCCCCTGCGCCCCTCCGCGATCGCCAAGGTTCACCGCGGCCTCGAGCACGTCCTCCTCCTCGCCCTCGCCAAAGACCGCAACCTCCGCCTCGCCTCCGCCGCCGAGCTGGTCACCGCCTTCGACGCCGCCACCACAGGCGCCCTTCCCGACGACCTCGCCCGCCGCGCCCGCGCCGTCGCGCGCCAGCACCCCTGGAGCGAGCCGGCCCCCTGAGCGAGCCAGATCGCTTCGAGCCCCACTCGCCCATCGCATTCGCCGTTCGCATTCGCCATTCGCCGTTTCCATTCGCCCATCCATTCGCCGTTCGCTTCGCCCTTCTCTTCGCCCTTCCCCCGAGCCTTGACCCAGCAGAGCGCGTGGCCGGGGCTGATGGACAGTGGCGGGCCCGGGATTGGAGTGCGGCGACCCGAGCATGCCAGCGCCACTGACCACAGCCCCTGTGCCTCGAACCAGGCCGCTTTTTCGGAGATTGATTTACATCAAAGAGTTCCGGATGGATCGCCAGTCGCATCGTCGATGAGGCTCGGCGCCCCTGGCGCTGATGAACGTCATTGGATGGATCGCCAGTCGCATCGTCGATGGCTCGGCGCCCCTGGCGCTGATGGGCGTCATTGGATGGATCGCCAGTCGCATCGTCGATGAGGCTCGGCGCCCCTTGCGCTGATGAGCGTCATTGGATGGGTCGCCAGTCGCATCGTCGATGACGCTCGGCGCCGCTGGCGCTGATGATCGTCATTGGGCAGGGTTCCTCACGTCTCCTATGCAGGCGTGCCACACGCTCAATGACGTGGATCGGCAGAGAAGTCCGTAACGGCGTCTCCAAGGCGACTGATTCGCGGCTCGGCGCAAGCCTCAGCCTTTCGGCACGGGACATCGTCGCAATGACTCGAAGATGAGTCGTTCGAGCGTCATACCGTCTCCGTGCTCCGCAAGCGTCGCGGCGATTGCCACACGTGCAATCGCAGGCTTCCACCCCAGCCCCACGAGCGCAGCCTTTGCCTGCGTTTCCAGGATTGCCAGGTCCAGTCTCGTTGCGCCCACGAGGGCGCTCGCGATCGCGTCGGTTTGCGGGCGATCGTTGGGCCTGAGCTCCGCTGCGCACTCCAGCGCGGGCGAAGCGTTAGCGCGGGTGGGCTCGATCGTCGGATCGGTCTTCGGGGATCGAGATGGCAGCGCTGCACCGAGACCAGCGGAGCGACGTACGGTCAGGTGATCGGCAGTCCCGCTGATCGCCAGGAGCCCGCGATGGTGTGAGAGGTGGCAGGAGCTGCACAGCAGAACACAGTTCAAGGCATCGTGACTGCCACCGTGCTCGCGATGCACGATGTGATGCACTTCCAGGCCGCGCGCCGAGCGGCAGCCATCAGCACGGCACCGGCCGCCGTCGCGCCGCCAGACGAAACGCATCACGCTGGATGGAATGTCCTGGTGGGCCCGTTCGGGCGCACTGCCATCGATCGACCCGATGTGCTGTGCATCGCAGCCGGCGCGCTCCACTGCAGCGCTGTCGATCGGGATCTGCGCGCCCGCACCTTCCTGCCAGCCCTGCTTGCAGCGCCGGCAGGTCGTGATGCCGATCTGAAACTTCGCGCGACCCGTGGGCTCCGACGTGGGCGTGCCGTCGAGAACCGCATTGCACAATGCGCTGACGAAGGCCTCCGGAGACAAGCTCGTCCCATGCTCGTCATCGAGCACCATGCGCGCCTGACGCAGCAACGCGTACGTCTCGGCGCCCAGCTCGAACCGCACCACGTGCGTCCGCGCCTCGGGATCCGGCGGATCGTCGGGGTCATCGCCCTCGCGATGATCGGCGACGAGCTCTTCGATCTGCCGCAGGTTCTTGCCAACCGCCGCCGCGATCCACCGACCTTCGGTCGCCGGCTTCACCACGCGCGTCAGCTCGCGGACCGCAGAATGTGAGAGCGTCCCTTCCGCCAGCGCGGCGTCGAGCTGCGGCAACGAACCGAGCGCACGCGCAACCCGCAGCCGCTCCTGCGCCGTGCGCGGCGCATAGCCCAGCACGCGTTCCAGGTAATCGAGCGCCGACACCATTCCCAGCGGTCGCCAGATCTGCAGCTCCTCCGCCTCCCGCAACCATCGCGCCTCCTCGGCGTCGAGCGCAGCGCGCCTCGCAGCGATCTGCCGCAATGCACGATCCACCGTCCGCCATCGCGGCTCGGCTTCACGCGCTTCGCCCGGACGCGCTTCGCCCTGGCGCGCTTCGCCCTGGCGCGCTTCGCCCTGGCCGGGTTTGGGCGGACACCGTGCCGGCCGTGTTTGGCCGACCGTATTCACACATCCGGACGCCCACGTGGGCGCGAGCCCTTCATCCGATTCGATCGCCGACTGCCGAGTCCCGTATCGTAGCATTGCCAATCTCCTGCACTCCTGACGTGAATCCCTTCTACCACATGAATTTTCGACTCAATGGCGTGCCCTCTGAGGGGGGATTCGCACCATTCGCCGAAATTCGACGCTCGGACGCGAATTCGCTGTCAGCAAAGAGCACAGCGCTTTCTGGGGAGTGGCACGGGCTGAGTCGCCGACAGCGATCGCGATGCAGCCAATGCACCGTCAAGCACAAACTCCTTTGTGCCGATACTTGCCAATGCCCGCAGCGCGTGGCCAGTCGCCGCTAAGGTACCTGCTCTGCAGCCCGCAATACTTCGCCGCCAAGGCACCGGCTGCGCAGCCCGCAATGCGTCGCCGCCAAGGCACCTGCTGCGCAGATGCCATGCACGTACGGCTGCTGCCCGAGAAGTCGCAGCTGACGATGAGCGATGCGAAGGGCAACCCGATGCCGGTGCCGCCCGCCCCGCAATACGTCGCGGCCAAGGTACCTGCTGTGCAGCCCGCAATACGTCGCCGCCAAGGCACCCTTTCCGCAGCGCGTGGCCAGCCGAGGTACCTGCTGTGCAGCCCGCAATACGTCGCCGCCAAGGCACTTGCTCCGCGGCGCGTGACACGTGGCCGCCAAGGCACCTGCTTCGCTTGGCCAGGGCACCGCGAGCTTTCGACACGGACGATCCGGCGACCATTCCGGAATCCCTCCTTTTTTAACTAAATCTCCGAATAGCGGCCTCGTTCGAGGCACAGGGGCTGTGGTCAGTGGCGCTGGAATGCTGTGATTGTCACACTCCAATCCTGGGCTCGCCACTGTCCATCAGCCCCGGCCACGCGCTCTGCTGAGTCAACGTGCGGCAAGGGTAAGAAAGACATCCAACGTGAAGAGTAGGAGTCGGGTCGGGGGTAGACCTCGCATCGACGTAGGAGTCGGGTCGGGGGGAGACCACGCGTCGCGGTAGGAATCGCGTCGCGGCAGGAGGGCATCGATGGGTAGGCATCGCGTAGAGGGTAGGAATCGCGTCGAGGTAGGAATCGCGCCGAGGGTAGGGA
>DATIPJ010000325.1:0-1943 GCA_035472155.1 Kofleriaceae bacterium | reverse complement strand
CGGTCGCGGCGGCGGTGACAGCCGGACCCGCGATCGCTGTCTTCCAGCCGAGCCCGACGAGCGCTTCTCTTGCCTGCGTGCGTAGGATCGCCGCATCCAGCCTGCTGGCGCCCAGGTGGACGCTTCGATCCGCGGCCGACGATACCGGCGCTCGCTCCGACGCCGCCGCCGTTCGAGCGCCCACCGGGGTGCTTCGATCCGCGGCCGACGACGCCGGCGCTCGATCCGACGACGACGCCGACGCTCGAACGCCCACGTGGGCGCTCTCATCCGCGACCGGCACACGCGCCGTCGACACCAGTTGACCGGGCCGGTGGATCACAAGTTGATCGGCCGTGCCTGTGACCGTGAGTGCACCGCGGTGGTGCGCAGCGTGGCAGCTTGAACACAAGAGGGCGACGTTCGATGGCTCGTGCGTCCCGCCGTCGGCGCGATGCACGAGATGATGAATCTCGAGCCCGCGGGCCGAGCGGCAACCATCGACGCGGCAGCGGCCGCCATCGCGATGCCAGACAAATCGCTGCACGCTGGGCGGGATGTCCTGGTGCGCCCTCTCCGGCGCCGCGCCATCGATCGACCCGAGGTGCTGCGCATTGCACAGTGCGCGCTCGACCGCCGCATCCTCGACGACGATCTGTGCACCAGCGCCCTCCTGCCAGCCCTTTCGGCAGCGCTCGCACACGGTCATGGCGATCTGAAACTTCGCTCGCCCTGTTGGCTCTCCGGTCGGCGCGCCATCGAGGACTGCACTGCAGAGTGCCGTGACAAATGCATCCTCGGACAGATTCGTTCCGTGCTCGTCGTCGAGCACCACGCGCGTCTGGCGCAGCAGCGCATACGTCTCCGCCGATAGCTCGAACCGGACAACGTGCGTCTGCGGCTCCGGATCAGGTGGATCGTCAGGCCCATCGCCGGGCCGATGATGCGCGACCATCTCCTCCACCTGGCGTAGATTCTTGCCGACCGCGTCCGCGAGCCACGCCGCCTCGGTCGCCGGCGTCGCCACGCGCGTCAGCTCGCGCACCGCCGAATGCGATAGCCGGCCGTCTGCCAGCGCAGCAGTCAGCTCGGGCAACGCCCCCAGCGCCCGCGCCACCCGCAGTCGGTCCTGCGCCGTCCGCGGCGAGTAGTGGAGCACGCGCTCCAGATAATCGAGCGCCGAGACCATTCCGAGCTGCCGCCAGATCTGCAACGCCTCCGCTTCGCGCAGCCACTGCGCCTCCTCTGCATCGAGCGCCGCCCGCCGCGCCGCGATCTCGCGCAATGCGCGATCGACCACGCGCCAGCGCGGTTCCGCCGGCTGCTGCAGCGGCACCGGCGACTCGCGAGGTGTACTGCGACGCATCTCGCTCGGCTTCGGCTGCTGCGACTTCTGAGTCGACGGCCGAGGCGACTCTTCGACTTCGCTTCTTGGAGTAGCGGGCGATCGCGCAGGGCGAGCGCGAGCTGGCCTTGCCATCTCTGCGCCAGGGGATCGGCCCGCCGGCGCCCACGTGGGCACGAGATCCAAATTCCCTTCGATGACCGACTCTTCCACTCCATCACGCAGCATTGCCAATCTCCTGATCTTTCGAGCACTCCTTCTATCACGCACAATTTGGATCCCTGAGAATGCCCGCCACGCAACGATTCGCGTCGGACGTCGAGAAATCGACCCCACATCGTCATTTCGCCTGCAGAGCGAACGCCGACGCGCCCCTGGACCGATCAACGCCCGATCGTTCATTGTCAGTGCAGAGTGCCCACCAAACCAGTCAACCAAAATCGACTCTCTGCCATCGATTGCCACTCAACGAAGGTGTTTATCAGTGAAGCGTCGATGCGATGCCGTGCGGGGCGATGCATTGCAGGGCGATGCCGTGCGGGGCGATGCCGTGCGGGGCGATGCCGTGCGGGGCGATGCCGTGCGGGGCGATGCCGTGCGGGGCGATGCCGTGCGGGGC